>JBBSFP010000417.1:0-2748 GCA_038238625.1 Tepidisphaerales bacterium | reverse complement strand
GGTCGATCCAGCAGATCTTCCAGCGCGAGCTCGCGCGCCACATTTGCCACCACTTGCAGGTCTTCCTGGCTCTCCAAACCCATCGCTCGCCAATAAGGATAGCGTCCCAGGCGCAGCGCATCGGCGACGGATTGCTCTGGCTCGAACACCGGGGATTGCGCCAGGTATGCCACGCGCCGGGCAAAGTCCCGTCGCCGCCAATGCTTTATCGAACGACCATCCAATTCGATATTTCCATTGGTAGCGAGATGTCCGAGCAGGCACTTGATCAGTGTGCTTTTTCCGCTTCCATTGGGCCCCAGCAGTGCGGTGACGGTTCCCGGGCTTAGCGTCAGCGCGATATCGCTGAGCACCGGTTGCCCCGGACGGTAGGCGAACGATACCTGGCTTGCGTGCAGAATCGCCGTCATACGACCCCGCGGTTCCGGGTGCGCCAGAGCAGGTACAGAAAAAAAGGCCCGCCGAGCATGCTGGTCAAAACCCCCACTGGTAACGGGCCATACGTGCTGGGCGAGATGTGCCTTGACACGGTATCGGCCACCGTGAGCAGCGCTGCGCCCAGTGCGGTCGCCACGGGAAATAGCCGTCGCTGATCATGTCCCACGATGAGCCGTGCCAAGTGCGGACAGATCAATCCAATAAAAGCGATTGGCCCGCTCATGGAGACCGCCGCTGCAGCGGCTAACGATGCTGCAACCAGCGCGATCCAGCGCAAGCGGGTAATGCGCACTCCCAGTGCATGCGCTTCCCCTTCTGAAAGCCGCGCGACGTTCAGCGCGCCACTGAGCATCAGTAGTGCGATCCAGGCCACCAGCACTACGAATGCTCCCAGGCGTTCCTGGCTCGAAGTCAGGCTGGTATTAATTCCCCCGGCTAGGAAGCGAAAGGGTCCACCCGCCTGAGCGCCGCTGCGATCGGTATGCAGGTTGAGATGTGCCAGCAGCAGATAAAACGCCCCGCAGATTGCGTTGACGATGACTCCCACCAGGAGCAGTTTAACTGGCTCCAGGCGTCCGCGATTCTGCGCCAACACAAACACCACTCCCAGTGCTGCCATCGCCCCGGCAAACGCACACCCCTCATCGCCAATGGCTTCGAAAATGGGCCACAAGGTGATCGACGGCAGCCCCCACAAATACACCGCCAGTGCCGCGCCACTGCTGACGCCAAGCAAGCTGGGTTCGGCCAACGGATTGCGCAGCACTGCCTGGTAGGTCACCCCCGCCGCTGCCAGGGCCGCGCCGATCAACGATGCATCCAACATCCAGTGAAAACGCAGCCCGAGCACGACTGGATCGCGCGGCCAACCGAAACCGGTTGATCCAAAACAAAGACACACGCTCCCTATCAACGCCCACAGGAACACCCCAGCGCCGCACAGGGCCAGCAGCCTCCCGGCGGTAAATGGCTTGAGGCGTTGAGGAGAAGGACCAACCGACACTACCGGGCTGTCGATGGTCAAGGCAACCTCGGAAGCGGCGTGGCAGGAGGGATGGGCGTGGGGGTGTTAGTGATTTTTCGAGCCGGGGCGCTCGTGACCGCGCTTGCCGGTGCGGAGGTGCGTTCGTCAGCCGGCAACGGCCAACCGACCGGGTGCGTCTTACGAATAATTTCCGACATCTGCGCCGCCAGGTTGACCACATGCGACCCAGCCTGCAGCACATACCAATCGCGCAGCACGTAAATCTGGTTGTTCTTTACAGCCGGAATGTCATCCGCCCCATTCCACGACCCGCGCACCGTCTGCTCGGCGTCTGCTTTGGCATCGGGCAACAGATAAAAAATAAATTCCGGCCCGAGCTTCAGCAACTGCTCCCGATCAACGCTTGGCCAGGCACCAGGTAAGCTGTCGCCGGCATTGTTGGCACCGATCCATTCGACGATGTCGCGCAGATAATTTCCCGGACCCACGATGTGCTCATTCTTGGCGTCAACGATCAGTAAAACCCTCGGCCGCGCCCGGCCATCCTGAGCATTGAGATGCACTTTATCGAGATCGGCATGGATTCGTTTGATCAGTGCCTCAGATTTCTCCTTCTCCTGCAGGATCATTCCCAGGCGATCAACCATGCCGTAGATATCGTCCAGCCTTTCGAATTCGCATCGGAAAGCAGTCATCTCCAGTCGCTGGCAATGCTCCATGAAACCGAAAGGCAAGCGCGACTCAGCAGTCTGTACGAGAATGAACTGCGGCTTGAGCTTGGTGAGCATTTCCCAATCCGTACTGTTCAAATCCCCAACCCGCGGTAGCTTCGTATCGATCCCCGGCCCAGTGTCGTAATTGCTCACGGCTACGAGGTGTTCGCCCGCGCCCATAGCGTAGATCAGATCCGTCGCCGCCGGGACAATGGATGCCACACGCGGTACCTTGCCCGATGCCTCGGCTTCCACGGTGTCTGATGCGGTGTTCGAGCCCGCGCGATCACACCCGGCTAAGACCCCCTCCATCACGCACATGAACAATACCAGCCCCACGCCTGGCAGAACCCTTTTCACTAACCATCGCAATGAAAACATGTTGGAGCCTACCCCCAAAAGATTTATCCCCGGGACCGGCCCGGCTGCATTGACCACATCCGCGCGCATGGTAAATTTGCGAGTCACCACTGTCAAAGCATTTCTCGCTTCCACTGTTGTACGCAGGTAGAACTGTCACCCCATAGCTCAAATAGAAGTGTCACCCTTGGATCCGGGTTAAACCCGGCTGATGGGAGAACTTCGCATGTCGATGTCGGAACGTGTTCGATT
>JBBSFP010000416.1:0-2755 GCA_038238625.1 Tepidisphaerales bacterium | reverse complement strand
TCATCCACATCGTCGACTCGATGTTTAATCAGCACGCCAAGTGGCTGAAGGTAACCAGCGGCCTGCCGTGGCGCCGGAAGATCGCATCGCTCAACTACCTGTTGTCATCCCATGTGTGGCGTCAGGATCACAACGGATTCACCCATCAGGATCCGGGGTTCATGGATCACGTGGTGAACAAGAAAGCCGAGATTGTTCGCGTCTATCTTCCACCCGATGCGAACTGCCTGTTGTCGGTGATGGATCACTGTTTGCGCAGCCGGCATTATGTGAATGTGGTTATCGCCGGGAAACATCCGGCTCCGCAATGGCTGCCGATGGACGTCGCGGCATCGCACTGCGCCAAAGGCATCGGTATCTGGGATTGGGCCAGCAACGATGCCGGCGCTGAGCCGGATGTGGTGATGGCATGCGCCGGAGACGTTCCCACGCTGGAAACGCTGGCGGCGGTCACGATTCTTCGGAAAGCCTTTCCGGATTTGAAAATCCGTGTGATCAACTGTGTCGATCTGATGAAACTGCAACCCGCCAGCGAGCATCCACATGGTTTGACCGAGCGGGATTTCGACTCGCTGTTTACCACGAACAAGCCGGTGATTTTTGCCTTCCATGGCTACCCATGGCTGATTCACCGCCTCACATACCGCCATACCAATCATCGCAATCTGCACGTTCGTGGATACAAGGAGGAGGGGACGATCACCACCGCCTTTGACATGACGGTGCTAAATGACATGGACCGTTATCACCTGGTGAAAGATGTAATCGACCGGGTGCCAGCGCTTTCAACCTGCGGCGCCTATTTGAAGCAGGAAATGACCGATAAGCTCATCGAGCATAAACGATATATACAGCAGCATGGGGCTGACATGCCCGAAATCCGACAATGGAAATGGGATTTGCAGGCAAAAGTTTAATGTGGCCGTTCCCACTAACTGCTGACAAATCCTGCTCACAAATCGCATTTAATTGCAGCACTGGCTCGGGGCCAAATACGCGGTAAGCCGATCGGCGTGAAGGGAACTTTAATTCGATTTTCCGCGATGAGCACGGTACAGTGTTCGGCTGCTGTTACCGTTCGTATCATACGGCGCTTCCAAAATGTCAATGAGCATCGAACCAACCTCATCAAGACAGGAGGGTTTACTGCGCAGGCTTCGAATTGCCAGCCGCGTTATTGCCGGGATCGTCGTCGCGACAGGCGTGGCGGTTTTTTTGGGATGGGTGGTCAAAAACGAATGGCTCAAAGGGGATCTGCACGGTGGCCTGACTACAAAAACCAACGCGGCGATCACGCTTTGTTTACTGGGGACGTCACTTTGGTTGCTGGTCGGGGAGAAACCTTCGCGGCGGGCTGCTTTCGTAGGACGGGTCGCGGCTGTGCTGGGAGTGTCTATCGCCCTACTGACGCTCATCGAGCATCTGATGGGCTTGAACCTTGGGATCGACCAGTTGCTGTTTGAAGAACGGCCGGGCGCACCGGCAACCGCCAGCCCCAATCGCATGGGCCCACCGGCCTGTATCTGTTTCACGCTGGTCGGAATTGCCCTGCTCTTGTTACCGATCAAGGGCCGGGAAAAGACACGCGATCGCGCGGATTTAGTTTCGGGTTTGGGCCTGCTCACGGGCTTGATCGCCATGATACCGACGCTGGGGCACTTGTTTGGTGCCAATGAGTTGTACAGCAATGGACACGTAGGCATTGCGCTCCCCACGGCAATCATGATCATCGCCCTGTCTCTGGGCATTCTCCTTGCCACGCCTCGCTCGCGCTTCGTGGTTCTTATCACGTCCGATGATGCCGGTGGAATGTTGGCGCGGCGGTTGCTCCCGCCTGCCATCCTCTTGCCGCCGCTGCTGGGATATCTGCGAACGGTCGGCGAACACGCCCATTGGTTCGACGCTGCATTCGGGCGCGCGCTGATGGTGATTTCGCTGATCGTCATTTTTGTGCTGGTGATTTGGGCGGCGGCGCTAAAGCTGGAATCGTTCGATAAAGCCCGGCGAGCCGCCGACCGCGCGCAACTCGCTTCCGAAGATGCCCTGCGTCAAAGCGAAGCTCAGTTTCGGATGCTGGCGGATACCATTCCTCAGCTCGCGTGGATGACCGGCCCGGACGGGTCGATCTCATGGTATAATCAGCGCTGGCATGACTACTGTGGAAGCACACATGAGCAAATGGTGGGATGGGGCTGGTCGCGCGTTCATGATCCAAAACTCCTGCCGGCCATCACGGAACGTTGGAAACAAGCGATTCTGAAGGGTGATCCCTGGGAAGACACCTTCCCCCTGCGGCGCCACGATGGGGAAATGCGATGGCACCTCTCGCGCGCCATGCCGCTGCGCAATAGCGACGGGGAGATCGTCTCCTGGTTTGGGACCAATACTGATATCACCGAAAGCCGCAATATAGAAGAGACCCTGCGCCACAACGAGGAGCGCTACCGCCACCTTGCCGAGCGCGAAAGCCAGGCCCGAGCCGAAGCAGAGCGCGTGAGTCAGGTGAAGGATGAATTTCTGGCGACGCTGTCGCACGAGCTGCGCACGCCGTTGACGGCAATGCTGGGCTGGGCGCAAATTCTCCGCCAGCCGGGGGTGCAGGCTGAGGATCTCAAGGAAGGGCTGGCAGTCATCGAGCGCAACGCGCGCGTTCAAGGGCAGCTTGTCGAAGACCTGCTGGACATGAGCCGAATCATTTCCGGCAAATTGCGGATCGACGTGCAAGCAGTGGCGATGGCGGACATTATCAGCGCGG
>JBBSFP010000415.1:0-2761 GCA_038238625.1 Tepidisphaerales bacterium | reverse complement strand
GTCTTCGATGCGAAGCACCATGCCGCCGATGATCGATTCGTCCACCCGCTGGTGCAAAATTGCCTGCCGCTTGATGGCAACGCTGACTCGCTGCTGCACGTTCTGCAGCTGGTCTTCCGGCAGCAGTTGGGCGACCGTCATTTGCACATCCACCCTGCCCTGTTGCACCTTAAGAATATCCACGAAGCACGTGATGATTTTCGAAAGGTAACCCATGCGGCCGCGGGCGTTTAGCAGGCCGATGAAATTCCACAGCAAGTGGCTCACAAAAGGCTTGAAGGTTTTCTCCAGAACCGGCACGCGTTGATCGTTACTGATCGAAGGCTCTTGCAAAAAAAGCTGAAATGAAGCATCGCTCGCGATGATGTCGCGCATTTGCTTAAGCTCGGCAGCGACCGCGTCGGTCTGCCGCTGCTCATTGGCCAGCTCCAGCAAGGCGCGAGAGTAGGCCAGGGTAACGGAATCGTGCTGATTCATGATCGAACAGCTTTCGGGTGAATAGCCGAGTAACGCTTTCTAGTTAGCCTGCGTCAACTGTTCCAGGCTCTGGTCGATCAGGTGACGCTGATCGTCGGCGTTAAGGTTGCGGCGAAGAATCTTCTCCGCCACCGCCGTCGCCAGCGTAGCCGCTTCGCGATAGATCTCGGCAACGGCCTGCTTGCGGGCCTGGTCGATGTCGTGCAGGGCACGCTCCTTAATTTCCTCCGATTCCTGCTGGGCGCGGGAACGGATTTGCGTCGCCATCTTCTCCCCTTCCACTGTGGCATTGGTGATCAAGGTGCGAACGCGCTCCTCGGCGGTGGCTAGCTGCTGGTTGTATTCCTTAAGCGTCGCCTCAGCCCGGGCACGCGCGGCTTCGGCATCGGCGATTTCCTTGCGGATGCGATCCTGACGACCCTGCAACCCCTTCTGCACGTTCTTCCATGCCGTGGGATACAGAATCAACATCAGCAGGGAAAAGATCGCCACGATCCAGATCGCCTCACCCACCTGAAAATCGAGCAGGGGACGCCGTGCTTCACCTTCTTCGTGCTTCGCTTCAGAGGCGGCGTGTTCGCCTGTACGGACAACCCCCGTCCGGCTTACCGCAGGGGGCGCGGACGCGGGCGTATCATCGGCGGCAAGCGCATTAGAGGGCGCGCTCCACAAAGCGATCGTGCCCAGCAGGATCGCCAACAGGCTCAAACAAATCCTGCCGTGATGGGGAGTAGTGGTCTGGCTGTTCATTGTTCGAACCTTATCGAGGAAGCAACAACTGCGGAGTATTGACCAATATGACATCGACCCGGCGCGGACGGACGTCGCCGCCCGCCCGCGCCGAATCGCGTGCCACCGTGTGCAGAATTAGAACTTTCCAATATTGCCAATGAACTGGTAGCAAATGACTAGGCCGAAGAAGGTGAACCCTTCAATCAGGGCGGCGGCGATGATCATGTTGGTACCGATACGGCCACCGGCTTCGGGCTGGCGAGCGATGCCTTCCATCGCCTGACCGGCAAGCTGACCAATGCCCTTGGCAGCGCCACCAACGGCCAGGCCAGCCCCGATACATACACCGGCAGCGCCCACGCCCTTGTCCATGGTGGCTTGCGCCAGCGGGAGTAGAAAATTCAACATTGCATGCTCCTTCCGGATTCTTTTTCCGGACCGTTGGCGGCCGGGCTACTCGCCCACGAGGCCGCGGATGTTTTTGATGCCGATCTTAAAGTAAAAGCCCTGGCGTCGGCTGCGCATGGGCGAGTATCCGTCAATGCTCCGGCGCCACGGCACTGCTGATAAACAGTGTCGCCAGGAAGACAAAAATGTACGTTTGCAGCAAAGCTACAAAAAGTTCCAGCATATAAATCATGAGGCTCAGCAGCGTCACCGGGACACCCGTCATCAACTGCGCGCTTAACGCAGCCGTCACCGGGATCAGCGAGATCAGCACAGCCAGCACAATGTGCCCGGCGACCATGTTGGCAAAGAGTCGAATCGCCAGCGCAAAGGGCTTAATCACAGCGCCCAGAAGTTCGAGAATCAGCAAGAATCCCCAGAGCGGCACATCCATCAACCACCCCATCGGGCTTGCGCCGGGGGCGGGTTTGAACGGATGCGGTGCAAAATTCCAAAGATAAAGCGGAAGCGCCATCACCGCAGCAGCGGCGGGGGACTTCGCTTCGCTCGAATCATGTGCCCCTACACCGTGAGCCCCAACATCGTGCTGTCCATGTGTTTGTTCGAGGGCGGAATGGACTTGCGGATGTGCGTCATTCAGCGCGCCTGGGGGCAGCGCTTCGCCGCGCATTTGAGTGTCCGGCCCATGATGATGACCAAACGTCCCCGCTCTCAGATCACGGAACACCTGCTGCACCCCGCTGAAGTGGATCATGAAAAAAGTGCAGATCGCCAGCGCGGCGGTAGTGGAAAACGTGCCGGTGGCTGTCCCCGCCAGGTGCGACCAGCGCTCCCCGGTCTCTGGGCTTATCACGCTCCCGCCGATCCCAAGCAACGGCCCCAGTGGGATGAGCCCCAGCAGATTGCAGAACAGTATGAAAAAAAACATCGTCCACAGGAATGGCAGAAACCGATCGGTGTGTTGCTTGAGGGCCGGGCGGAAGACTTCGTTTCGCAGGAACTCGAGAATGGTTTCAAAAAAATTCCGAGCCCCCGTCGGGGCGTCGGTCTGCGCCGTGCGGAACAGCACCGGGAAGATGAGAATCATCAGCAAGGCCGCGATGGTGGCCATCAGCATCTGGTTGGTCATCCATGATGGCCCACC
>JBBSFP010000414.1:0-2764 GCA_038238625.1 Tepidisphaerales bacterium | reverse complement strand
TCGCAAGCTCTTCATCAAAGCGACTGAGCCAGAAGAGGGCAAAGTCGGTCCCGGTGCCGAATACGATCACCACCAGGTAGATTAATTCTTCGGAGGTGATGGGCGCTCCGTAAGTTTGTAGCAGCTTAAGAACTTGAGTCGCTACGAACGCCGACGCGCCCACGCACAGCAGTGGAACACATGCCGCCAGCGGAGCGCGATAGACCAGAAGCAACACGACCAACACCGCTGCGATGGCGCAGAAGGTGATGCGTTTGTGGGCCACATCGTTCGCCAGCGCTTCGTCGCGCCCCAGTCCACCGGTACCGGTGATTTCCATGCGCAAACCCTCGAGCAGAAGTGGATGTGCAATCTGCTCGATTTTCTCCACCTGCCGCACCGACGCATCAGAATCGTGTGGCAGGTTGTAGCCGACCATGATCATCGCAGCTGCCGGGTGCTGTTTCTCATCACTGGCCAACAAGCGCGACGTCAGCAGGGGGTCGAGCGTGTGAGACTTGACAAACCACGGTGTTTTTTCGGCCCCTTCACCCGCGGCTTTCAGCGCATGAGCGATGTTTGCAATTTGATCACGGTCGCTGGTGGAAAAACCTCCCTCGCGGGTGAATATGAGGACGGCATCCGTTGTCGCGCAGTATTCCGGAAAGGCCTGTTTGGCCAGCGCCGCACCGATCACGGAGGGTTCATCCGCGCCGAGCATTTCTGGCGGGATCGGGTCCTTGAAGGGTCCGTTTAAAAACGAGGCGAGCCCCGCTAACACAAGGACGATTCCCCAGATTGCAACTACCCTCCGAGGATTACGGACGACGGCGTGCCCCAACCTGCCGATCAGATGACCCAGCCGATGAAGATGTGCTTTTTCCGCCCCGGTCGTCGGCTGCTCGACTTTCAACATCGCGGCAGATGTTAACGACCTACCCCGATCACGCCAAACACCGCTCAAAGCCTCGGGGGGGTTCACCCGTCGACTTAATCACTCAGACAACGGGCGATCACCGGTATGAGCATTTCCGCAATCAACTGATGCGCTGCGGCGCTGGGGTGCACCATGTCGGGGCCGACCGTTAGCGAAGAAGGATGCTGATGTAACTGAACCCCGTACGCAAAGGGAACAGCTCCGGTTTCCTGAGCGACCTGCCCGGCCATCTGCAGATAAATCTGCCAGCGCCGGTCCGATTCTTCCTGTCCGCCACTGGCAATAAGCATCTGAACCACATCGCATTCCGCAAGGCGGGAAAAATAGGGGCCGCGTAGAGATACATCGTGGTTAGGCATGTCACTAAGAATAGGCACCGCGCCCCCGGCATGAATGAGTTCAGCAATAGTGCGCAGGTTCCGCGCATATCGCTCGATCGCCACGTTGTTGCGAACAATACGTCCCTTGCTAAGGATAAATCGACGCCAGTCGATGTCGACATCGTTACCACCGAGCATCACCAGCACAATTCGCGGCTGATGCTGGGCTAATGCTGCGGGCAGTCGTGGCAGCAACGTGGTCGTTGTTCGATGTACATCGGCATCTATTGCAATTCGCAAGGCGGGATGTGCACGTTGGAGCCAATCGACGTAACCCTGCTCCACCCGATGCACAACTGTGCTACCGCGAACCTCGGAGGCACCGAGGGTGATGGAATCGCCCATGATCATCAGGTCGATTGCTTGTGTCGCCGCAGCGGTGATGGGTCCACTCATTTCAGACATGGTCTTAAGTCAGGCAAGGTCTCAGGCAGTGGGCATCGGAAGGGCATCAAAAACAATCGGCATTGGGCTCGGGGGTTGATCATATCGCAAATCGATGAGCCGCCGCAGCTTCCGTCCCTCACGAAGAGTACCGATCCCATAGGGCTTGATGGCGAGCTTAAAAATTCCCAGCGATAGATTTTTGATGAAATCGGGATATTGGTCGGCGGCCTGGGCATGTAGCTGCGCTTCGAGGGTTGCAATGTCGTGGCGTTCGGTTTCCAGATGAATCTCCACGACTTCGCGTACCCCTTCCAGTTTGAACAATACCTGCCAGTCGCGCCCGATGCCCGGCACTGCCGCCAGAATTTTTTCGAACATCAGCGGATAAAGATTGCCACCGCTGGCAATTACCAGGTCATCCACCCGGCCACGCAGGCGTTCGATATGCGGGCCACCCAGCCCGCACGAACATGCGGTCCTGCTAAATCGGGTGATGTCACGCGTCCGGTATCGCAGCAGCGGCATCGTCCGCCGGTTCAACGTCGAAAAAGCTATTTCACCAAACCCATCCGCATCCGGTTCGACAATTTCGGTTAGAAAATCGACGGTGTCCAGATGATATCCATCGTGGTTATCGCACGGCTGGAAGCCAAGCGATCCCCCCATTTCGACGGTGCCGTACCCCATTTTGATTTTTGCAAGCTTTTCCCCATCCGCCCAAACCCGTTCCATCCACGGAATGGCGTCGCGCGGCATCTCCTCGGCGCCCCCGATCAACATGCGCAGCGGCCGGCGACCATGTTTCTCCGCCAACTCGGTCAGGCGGATCAGCCACGTCGGTTCGCCCAGCACCACCGTAAAGCGGTATTGTTCCAATCGGCGATAGACCTCAATCGGATCCACCTTGCTGCAGGCCTGCGAAAACCAACCGCCGGTTACCAATCCGTAATGCGTAAGCAGGCCAGGAATCCAGATGGAAAAATCGAATCCGTTGGCGACACGATCGTCGTGCCTCAGGCCCATCAATCGCAAACCAGTGGCAACGGTCTGCCCGAATTGGTCCAGCTCATCGCGGCCATAG
>JBBSFP010000413.1:0-2770 GCA_038238625.1 Tepidisphaerales bacterium | reverse complement strand
GCTCCGTACACCACGTTCCAAATCGGGGGTCCGGCCGACCTCCTGTACGATGCCACATCGGCCAACGACCTGGCCAGCGCCATCACGGCCGCGCGCGAACTCGCACTTCCGTGGTTCGTGCTGGGGTTGGGCGCGAACCTGCTGGTAAGCGATGCCGGGGTGAAGGGGGCAGTCTTCCGCCTGGATGCAGAGCATTGGCGGACGGTGCGGTTTGACAAGAACATCCTGGTTGCCGGTGCGGGCGTTGATATGCAAAAACTGGTATTGCGCACCGTCCGCCAAGGCATGGCCGGCATTGAATGTCTTGCAGGAATCCCGGGCACTATCGGCGGTGGTGTGCGCATGAACGCCGGTGGCAAGTTCGGGGACATCGGCTCGGTCATCACGCGCGTGGAGATAATGGACCTTGCCGGAACGATCTTCGAACGAACCAAGGACGATCTGGTGTTCGACTACCGCTCGACCAATATTTCAGCTCGCTTTATTCTTTCAGCGACGCTGGAACTGGATGAAGAAGAGCCCGCCCGCATTCTCGACCGCACCAAGCAGATTTGGATGTACAAAAAAAATACCCAGCCGTTAAACACTAAAAATGCTGGCTGCATTTTCAAGAATCCGCGCGGGCTTAGCGCGGGCGGGTTGATCGACCAGGCCGGCCTCAAGGGAATGCGCGTGGGGGGCGCAGAAGTGAGTGACAAGCACGCCAATTTCATTATCGCCCACCCAGGGTGTACAGCCGACAATGTGCTGAACCTTATTCAATTGCTTCGCGAAAAAGTATTCGAGCGCAATCAGATTCATTTGGAAAGTGAAGTCCAGATCTGGTCCTGACTGACAGGAAAAATCGATGCGCGTTACGGTTTTACACGGTGGCCCCAGTGCGGAGCGGGAAGTGAGTCTGGTAAGCGGACAGGCAGTGATTGACGCGCTACGCGAGATGGGACATGAAGTTTTTGGCAGCGACGTGGCTCCCGACAACCTCGCCGCGCTGGATTGCCCCGCCGATGTGATTTTTCCGGTACTTCACGGCGAGTTTGGTGAAAGCGGCGAGCTGCAGGATATTCTGGAACGCCGCGGGCTGCCCTTCGTCGGTTCCTCCAGCGCAGCCTCACGCCTGGGGATGAACAAAGTGCACACCAAGCGCGCCTGGGTGGATGCCGGCCTGCCCACTCCGGAATGGCTAATCATCGATCGCGCGGCGTTCACCGCCCACCGTGCCCCCCCCCTTCCGGCACCCTGCGTGGTCAAGGCCGTCAGCAGCGGCAGCAGCATCGACGTTTTTGTCTGCCGGGACGAAGCCTCCACGCTCACCGCCATGGATACGCTCTTCAAACGGCATGATCAGGCGCTGATCGAACAATTTATCGAAGGCCCGGAGCTCACGGTGGGGCTGCTTGAAGAAAAGCCCCTCGCCCCGATCCGCATCGTCCCTAAGTCAGAATTCTTCGACTTCAATGCCAAGTATAAAGCCACCGATACCGAGCACCGTTTTGACACGGGTTTGCCCAGGGCGACTGTGGAAAAATGTAAGGATCTAGCCGCTCGCGCCAATGCCGTGGTGGGCGCGATTGATCTGGCCCGCGTTGATATCATGTTGGATGCCACCAATGAGCCCTATTTGCTGGAGATCAACACGCTGCCGGGGTTTACACCCAAGAGTTTGCTGCCGGAAGCTGCCAAACACGACGGAATCGAATTCGGCCCGCTGGTGGATCGCCTGGTCAAGCGCGCCCAGGCCCGCGGTCGGCGAGGTTAAATCAGAGCAAGTTACCAGCGGTGTGCGTCCGATAAACAAAAAGAGGAATAATGCGCGCCATGGCCGGGAACACAAAAGCAAAGAAAATCAAACCTGCGGTCAGAATTCGACCAACAGCGTCGTCGCCGTTTAGCCGGGTCACTCGGCGGATTTTGCTCAACTCCATCATGGTCGTGGCCACCCTGGGGATTCTGGCGTTGGGCTTCCAGCAATTGCGAACGTACGTGGATAAGCGCCTGGTTTTCCCCGCCCAACCACCTCGCGTGTTGTTAAAGAATCGACCGACATGGATGAGCCCCGCCTTGGCGGATCGAATAATTGCGGCGGCGCGCCCTAACGGCGCGCACTCCGCATTCGACCAGCAAATGCTCAAGGATATCGTCGACACACTTTCCAAGGATGCCAACATTGCACCCTGGATTTCAAAGGTGCGGCAAGTGAGGCGGGTTTATTCGGACGGACCGGCTGATGCCATTGAAATCGATTGTGACTTCCGCGCTCCCATGGGTCTGGTGCACTGGGGAGACTATTACTGGTTCGTCGACGCTGACGGAGTGAAGCTACCCGAGCAATTCAAAGGCTCGCAACTAAAGGAAATCGTTTTCGATGCGCAGGGGTTAACCAATGTGCACATTATCGATGGCGTGCGCAAACCACCGCCGGAATCAGGTAAGAAATGGCTCGGCGAAGACCTCAATTCCGGACTGGAGCTGGTGAAATACTTGTATGCCAAGCCCTATGCCCAGGAGATAGTGACTGTAAATGTTGAGAATTTTGATGGACGGCAGGACCGTGGCGCACCGCAGTTGGTATTGGTGACGCGCTATGGAACCCGAATTCTGTGGGGCCGTCCTATCGGCGCAAAGGATTATTTCGTTGAGATCCCCCCGCAACGTAAACTGGCGGCACTGCAAAGCGTGGTGCAAAAATACGGCCGGGTAGACGCTAAGCATTCGTGGATTGATGTCCGTTTTGAGCAACTGCTCTTCCCGATCGAAGAAGTCCCAGCCACGG
>JBBSFP010000412.1:0-2786 GCA_038238625.1 Tepidisphaerales bacterium | reverse complement strand
GGTCTGGGGGTTGCGCTGGACGGATTTGCCATGCGTGGGGGCAATGCCCCACGGGTTTCCAGGGTTTCATCTGCCACACTTAACCTGGGCACGGTCCGAAGCGCTTTTTGGCGGGGCGCTGGCGCTGGCAATGATCGGCATGCTCGAATCGGTGTCGATCGCCAAGTCCATTGCCACGCACACCGGGGCCGATATCAATGCCAATCAGGAATTTTTTTCACAGGGATTGACCAATTTCATCTCTAGTTTTTTGAACTGCATTCCCGGCTCCGGCAGCTTCACGCGCTCGGCGCTGGACTATGCTGCCGGGGCAGAGACACGCTTTGCGGCAATGCTCAATGCGATCTTCGTGGCGTGTATCTTCCTGTTTTTTGGAAAACTGGCCCAGTTTATCCCGCGCGCCACGCTGGCGGGGGTGTTGTTCGTCATCGCTTTTGGCCTGATCGACTGGAGCTACATTCCACGCATGTTGCGCGTCAACCGCTCTGATGCGCTGGTATGCGCCGCCACGCTGTTGGCGACTTTGTTTACACCGCTCGAATATGCCATCTTTATCGGTGTCTTCCTGAATATCGGGCTGTTCCTGCGCAAAGCCAGCCGCCTGCACATTGCCGAGATGGTGCAAACCGATGGCGAGCGTTTTCAAGAAATGCCGTTGCTTGATCGCGCGGGGCTTAAGCGCGTCCTGTTGTTGCAGGTGGAAGGGGATTTATTTTTCGGGGTCGCCGATGAGCTGCAGGATCGGCTGGGCGAAGTGCGTCGCCAGGGCGTGCGCGTGGCGATTCTGCGATTAAAACGCACGCATATGCTCGATTCCACGGTGCTGCACGTGCTCGAACAGTTCGTCCGCGCCATGAAAGAGCACGGCGGCGAGGTGATTCTCTGCGGGGTGCGCACGGAATTGATGTCGGTGTTCAAGGCTTACGGCCTGGTCACGTTATGCGGGCCGCTGAATGTCATTGAGACCGGTGACAGCATCTTCGGCAGCGTAAAGGCAGCCCTGATTCGCGCCCGGCAGATCCTGGGAGAATCGATCGACGTCCAGCCCCTCGATGCTCGGCTGGGGCATGAATCGTTCGTGTATGAAATTTGAGGCGCAAACCTACGGGAGGCACCGCCAGCGGCGGCAATTTGCAGAAATCCAGTGCCCCATTTAAAGTGACTTTCATGGGCAGGCAGACACGCAGGCCCCCGCGCCGGGGGTTTATTGTATTCTTCGGGTGGCGGAGCCTGCATGGAAACGACAAGCATATTCCCCCGCTCGAAATCCCCTGCCCGCGCTGCAATCAGCCCGCTCAAATGCACAGCCGCTGGTTTCAAAGATGGTTCACGCTGTTTTTCATACCGGTGTTTCCCATCTCAGCTCGGACGCACTTCAGCCAGTGTTCTTTGTGCGCTTCGCAATTCAAATTAACGCTGGATCAACTTCGCAGCCGGTTATCGGAGGCGGACCAGAATCAGTCGCAGCAGGCGATCACGCTATACAACTCGCTGCGCGCTTCCCCCGGCAACTCGATCACGCTCAACAACGTGATGATGATGTACGCATCCATGAAGGAGTATGACCTGGCCGTGTCGGCCGCACGCGAATTTCCGCAGGCGCTCCATGCCAGCGAACAGTGCATGGCAACCCTGGGGCGGGTGCTGCTGGCCCAGGGAAACCATCAGCAGGCGGTGCAATGGTTTGATGCGGCGCTGGCGCGCGATCCTGCCCAGGGAGAATCGCTTTACCACAAAGCCATCGCCCTGATGAGCATGACGCCACCCGATCTCGAGGCCGCCGTGGCTGCTGCCCGGCTGGCGCGCAACAGCAGTTACCCCCGGGCCGATGAACTGTTAAGCGATTTGGAAGAACGCAATCGCGCCGCCTGGGCAAAACCGCAAAACCCCTGATGGGGTTTTTCGGTGGTGCGTCAGTTTTGAATTCGGGGCTTCAGCGTTCAAGATCGACTCCGGTCAATAGAGAGTGATTCAAGAAACCGGCCCGCTAAGCTGGGAGAGAAGATCACCGTCGATAAGTCCGGCAGTTAATCCCTTCATGATGATGAAAGGGCGAAGCAGCGGATTTAGGAATTTGAATTTGAACCGGACATTTCTGGACTCGAACCGCTGGTCTCTGGCTGACTATTTTCCATATAACTATGATAACCGATCATACAACGACTAGTAAATGGCGATTTTGTGTCATTCGCTGCCATTTCGCTGCTTGGCCGACTCGTCCATCTATCACAAATTCAATCTGAATAAGGCACAACGCTACTGAGCAGAGTTCGAACGATTTCCGCAACTGTACCTGGCTGAAATACCGCCTATTCATTCTAAACCCTATGATTGCAACTCCGGCGGCATTACGGTGTATTACAGGCACGGAGCGAAGACGTCATGGGTATTGAGAACACTCGCTGGTGGCATTGGCTGATCATCAGCCTGGTCGTGGGGGTCGTATTTGCTGGCAGCAGGCAGTTTTATCTCCAGTCTTTTCAATCCGACATGCGCGCTGATCGCAGCCTGATCGATTATTTCGACCGGGATTTAATCAATTCCCGCCCCGATCCCAATGACAAAAGCTACGCCATGGGTCGCCGTCCACCGGCCTTCATTGAGAACTTGGTCATCCATCCCCCTTCGCCCAAGGAGCTCAAGGAAAACGCTGCCTGGGTGATCGACATGGAGCAAGGCGGCAAGGTGATTGAGGTGCTGGTGCAGAACCAGTCGGCGCAGCTCCAGGATAAATCCGACGCCGGTAACTCTTTTGTGAAGCCCGTGTATTGGGAAGACAAGCCACT
>JBBSFP010000411.1:0-2795 GCA_038238625.1 Tepidisphaerales bacterium | reverse complement strand
GCCACGCGCTGGCGGACGGATTCCTTCATCGTGCGAATGCCGCGCGGGTCCAACCCCGTGAGCGGTTCATCAAAAAGAATCGCCCTGGGTTCGTGCAGGTAGGCGCATCCGATGGCAAGCTTTTGCCGCATACCACGCGAAAGCTCCTGAGCGACTGCATTACGCTTGTCTTGCAATTCCAGCATTTGCAACAACCGCTCTGCAACCGGTTCGAAATCTGGCACTCGATAGACGGCCGCAATGAATTGAAGGTGTTCCCATACCGTCAGGGTATCGAACAACTTTGGATCATCAGGCACATACGCCAGCAATCTTTTAGCGGCCACCGAATCCGTAACCACATCGTGCCCATCGATGCTCAGGTGCCCCCGCGTGGGTGGGATGATGCCAGCAATCGCCCGCAACGTGGTGGTTTTCCCGGCACCATTGGGGCCCAGTAATCCCAGAATTTGTCCGGGAAACACGGTAAATGTCAGCCCCGCGACGGCCACAGTCTCACGGTAAGTCTTGTGATAGTCGAGCACCTGAATCAAGCGAACTCCTTTGCCGCATGGTAGCACGGGGAGTCAAGGCTTTGAAAGCCGACGCTTCCGGACAACAATGGGGCATGCTTATTTCGATGCTTCTCATGATGCTCACCGACCCGCGGCTAGGGCATGTTCGCAATCGTTTCCAGGGAAATAACTTTCAACCCCCAGTGGATAAAGATCTCTGGGAAAAGAGACGCGACTATCTGCGCCAGCGGGTGCAGGTGTCGGCCGGTTTGTGGCCCATGCCGGAACGTGCGCCGTTAAAACCAATCGTACACGGCCTCATCCAGCGCGAGGGGTCCACGGTGGAGAAGGTATTCTTTGCAGTTTCGCCAGGTTTTTATGTCACCGGCAATCTGTATCGCCCCAGCGGGAAGCCGGGGCCATTTCCTGGAATCCTGTGCCCGTACGGACATTGGGCCGGTGGGCGGTTTTTATGGAACTCACAGGAGCTGGTTCAGCAGGAACTGGCCAGTGGCCGCGAAACGCAGGCGGCGGCGGCACAATCGCACCTGCAGGCGCGCTGCGCCAACCTGGCGATGCAGGGGTGTATCGTCTTTCACTATGACATGGTGGGATATGCCGACAATAAACTGGCGCATCGCTCGGTACTGACGGATGTGCAAGCGGGGCTATACGGCATAAGCGTGTTCGGGTTGCAGACACTGGACAGTGTGCGGGCGTTGGATTTTCTGCTGTCACTGCCGGAGATCGATCCCACCCGCATCGCCTGCACCGGAGCCAGCGGCGGCGCAACGCAGACCTTCATCCTGACCGCCATCGATGATCGCATCACCGTATCAGCGCCCGTGTGCATGATCTCCGCCGATAATCACCAAGGTGGTTGCTTCTGCGAGAACGGCCCACTGCTGCGCATTGATACTGACAACGTCGAACTCGCATCCACATTTGCTCCGCGTCCTTTGGTGCACCCCACCGCCGCCGGCGATTGGACGCGCAACTACATTGAGAACGGTTACCCACAGATGAAGGCCGTGTGGCGGTTGATGGGAGATGAGCAAAACATCAAGGCAATGCGCTTCGATTCGCCTCACAATTACAACCAGCGCAGCCGTGAGGCGGTTTACGAATTCTTCAATGAGCACTTAAAACTGGGCCACGCTTCGCCAGTAAAAGAGCGCGCATTTGTCCCAATCGAGCCAAGGGATTTGTCGGTGTATACCCACGATCATCCCCGACCCGACGATGAATTGGACGAAACGCAGTTGCAGAAGGCGTTGATCAAACAAGTAGAGGATTCGCTGCGGCAATTGCTTCCAAATGATGCGAATTCCCTGCGTCGATGGCAACGCACTGTCACGGTAGCGCTGCGTCATCTGATGGCGACGGAACTGCCCGCAAAGGTGAACGCCAGGCAAGTGGAAACGACAGAGACACCCCAATTCGTAATGAGCCGGATAATGCTGTCGCGTCCTGATGAAGAGGCGAAGGTGCCGGCATGGATGTTCGTTCCCCGGCAAGGCGCCAAGAGTATTACAGTGATCGTCAGCGGGCAGGGCCATGCATCGCTGGTGGCGCCCGATGGAACACCACTGGCATGGGTCGAGGCGCTTTTGAAGAACGATCAGAGCGTGCTGGTGGTAGACGTGTATCTCACCGGTGACCTGAAACCCGCGACACTGCCCGCGCAGCTTGCCGCCGATCGTCCGCCGGCCGAGCATCCCTTTACTTATAACCGCAGCACGCTGGCGATCCGGGTACACGACATCCTCACGGCCATCGGCTATGCGCAGCAAGTTCGTGGGCCTGGTCATGCGCATTTACTGGGATTAGGCCAGGCAGGACCGTGGTGTGCCCTGGCCCGCGCGCTCGCCCCTGACGCAATCGCCAAGGCAGGTCTTGACGGAAACGGCTTCGAGTTCGGTCAAGTCAAAACCTTTGCTGACGAGATGTATCAACCCCTCGCGCTGCGCTACGGCGGACTTTGGGGTATGGCCAGCGCAATGACCCCGGCGGAAACATGGGTATGGAACGCGCGAGACACCGCCTGGCTCCGCAGCGCATACCAGGTAGCGCCGGATAATCTTAAGATCAGCGAAACGGGCGGCGCAGCCGACGTGGCAACCTGGCTTGCTAAGTAATGTTCGGCATATATGTGAAAGAGGCCGGAACACGCAGATGCTCCGGCCTGAGTGACTGTGGAGTATTTTTCAGAACTTTAGCGCGGAGGGGGACCGTCAAAGGAAAAGACCACGGCCTCATTTTCCTTCCATTTAGCGGAAAATTCCTTAGCCGTACCCAGGT
>JBBSFP010000410.1:0-2800 GCA_038238625.1 Tepidisphaerales bacterium | reverse complement strand
GCTGGGCCTGACCGGGAAAAATGTTTTTGCCCGACTTTTGGCGGGGAATGTGCCCGTGGAGCTGATCAAAAACACCAAGATTCCGGTGCTGCTTCTTCCGCCGGATTGGTCGGGCACGATTTGAGCTACCAGCGGATGCGAGATCAAAATTCAGTTGCCGGAAAACTCTGCAACTATTCCAGGTAGGTGTAACCCTCCAGCCCATTTTCATAGAACTTGAGCAATACGCGGGATTCGTCCAGCGTGAGCTTTTGTTCGCGGAGCGCTCGCTCAACGCTTTTGCGCATCCGCCGCATCAGTTCATCCGCGGAGAACTGTACATATTGCAGCACTTCGCGGACGGTATCCCCTTCGATCACTTCGTCGATTGAAAACCGCCCCTCGTCATCGATGCTGACGTGGACCGCGTTAGTGTCACCCAAAAGGTTGTGCAGATCGCCTAAGATTTCCTGGTAGGCTCCCACCAGAAAAGTGGCCAGAAAATAATCGGTGCCATCGAATGGATGCAACTCCAGTACGCTTTTAACCTGCCGCCGGTCGATAAATCGGTCAACCTTCCCGTCGGAATCACAGGTGATGTCGGCGAGAATTCCCCGGCAGGTAGGTTCTTCGTTGAGCCGATGGATGGGCATAATCGGGAACAGCTGATCGATGGCCCAACTGTCGGGGATCGATTGGAAAATGGAAAAGTTACAGAAATAGGTGTCGGAGAGCATTGCTTCGAGGCCCATGAATTCATCGGGTACATAATCCAGTTTGCGGACGAAATTCAGGACCTTGGCGCACACTCCAAAGAAAAGGCGCTCAGCCAGGCTGCGGTGCTCCAGCGTGCAGTAACCGAGGTTGAAAAGGCTTAACACACTGTCTTTGGCCATCTGGGCATCATGGTAATACTCCATGAAATTCTGCTCATTAATTCCCTGGCAAGTTTCAAACAGGTGGACGACCGGTTGCGGCATCCGCAGGCGCTGGTCAGTGGGGATTGCAGCGGGTAAATCAAATCGCGCAAAGCCGCTCCAGCCGAGCACGTTGAAGATCAGCACGCTGTGATACGCCACCATCGCGCGGCCGGATTCGCTGATAATTGTTGGATGCTCGACTCCGGTCTGATCGCAGATTTCCTTGACGTGGAAAATGATGTCGTTGGCGTACTCCTGGAGGCCGTAGTTGATGCTCGAACCAAAATCGGTTTTGGAACCATCATAATCAACACCAAGCCCGCCTCCGATATCGATGTATTTGAGGCCGGCACCCAATCGTTGCAATTCCGTGTAGACACGCACGAGCTCGGTGACCGCGTGCTTGATGTTGCGGATGGAATTGATCTGGCTGCCTTGGTGGAAATGCAGAAGGTTCAGGCAATCGCCCATGCCCTGACTTCGCAGATATTCCAGCGCGCCGAGCACCTCGCTGATAAACAAGCCAAATTTTGAACGCACCCCGCCAGATGATTCCCACCGGCCGGCGCCCTTGGCCGCTAACTTCACGCGAACACCGATGGATGGCTTAACGTTATGCAGCTTGGCGAATTTGACAAGCAGTTCAAGCTCACTGAATTTTTCGATGACAGGGATGATGTTCTTACCGATCTTGGTCGCGAGGATGACGGCCTCGATGAACTCATCATCTTTAAATCCATTACAAATGATGGGCGTCTTGTCGTCCTCTACGATCGCTAATACCGCCAGCAGTTCCGGCTTGGAACCCGCTTCCAATCCGAAACCGTATGGCTTACCAAATTCGGCAATTTCCTCGATCACATGCCGTTGCTGGTTCACTTTCACAGGGTAAACGCAGCGGTATTCACCTTTGAAGTCATGGTCACGAATAGCCTGCTCGAAAGCATCGTGGATTCGCGCGACGCGGTGGCGCAGAATATCAGTGAAGCGTACGAGCATCGGCAGTTGGATGTCGCGCTCGCGCAGTTCGTCGACCAACTGTTTTAGATCAATTTTTTGAGCGGCGTGCTGCGTCGGATGCACGGCGACATGGCCGGCGTCGTTGATTGAAAAGTAACCCTGGCCCCATTGCTTGATGCCATAGAGGTTGACCGAATCCTCCTTCGTCCAGGCGCGCTGCCCGTTGGGTTGTTCAAAGTGGTTGGTGCCATCGACACCATCAGCGCGCTGCGGACGGAGAATCGCCGGCTCGTAAGGAATGGCATCTTCGCCGGTTGCATTTTGAGCGTTATTTTCGTGCAGGGTAGCGCCATTGCCATTGGCCGAACCGTCCGCGTCATGCGCGAGTTCGGCGGCGCTGGCGGGAGGTGTTGAATTGCTGTGGGCAGTAGAATTTTCCGGCCCTTCCAGCGATGTGGTCATCGGTTTTATCCCTCGGAGTTTACCAGCGGATGTTCAGTTGGGACGGTCGTTTCACACGAGAAATTTTTACGCTGTCAATCCTATCGTATCAGTGTCAAAGTCAACTACTTTCATTATCGAATTACGCTCAATTTTTTTCCAACGGCTGGTTGCTGCTGGCTCAAGCAATGAATCGCTCCCCGGCCCCAAATGAGTTCAACGCAATCGATGCCGATGACTGTGCGATCAGGCAACAGCCGCTGCAGAATTTCCAGCGCCCTTTGATCATTTACTGGGTGACGGTAGGTCGGAACCAACAGTGCTCCATTCACGAAATAAAAGTTCACATAAGTCGCCGGAAGACGAATTCCATTGTGAACAACCACCCCCGGCATCGGTAACTGAATGATGTCAAAAGCCGAGCCCTTATAATCGCGCAGCAACTGCAAGCGATGAAGATTGTCCTGCAGTGCTCCGTAATTTTCATCGCGTGGATCATC
>JBBSFP010000409.1:0-2807 GCA_038238625.1 Tepidisphaerales bacterium | reverse complement strand
GCTAGTTTGCCATCAAGGTATATATTTCGTCTGCGTGGCTGGCGTGCCGTCTGACTGATGCGGGTGATTCGCAATCAACTTCCTCTTTGGTGTAGCAACGACGAACCGGTTATCGTTTCTTTTTCTTGTTGCGATCTTTTTTCTCCATAAATCCGCTCTTTTTCGTGCGAATTTGCGGACCGCCCGGCATACCGAGACTATTGAGGTTCCCGCTCATCAAGCTTTTCATAAGACCCATTTTTCCGCGTACGCCCATACCGCCAACGGCCCGCATCATGTCGCGCGTTTGCTCAAATTGTTTCATGAACTGTCCCACCTCGTGCACCTGGACACCCGCTCCACGCGCGATTCGGCGGCGGCGCCCCGCATCCAGCGTATCGGGCTGCACCCGTTCCTTCCGAGTCATTGAGTTATAAATCGCACGCATCCGCCCCATCTGGGTTTCGACCGCGCCATCCTCCAGATCCATTTGCCCCATCATCTGGCTCATCCCCGGGATCATGCCCATGACTTTCTGCATCGGCCCCAGCTTGGATACCTGTCCCATCTGCGACATAAAATCGTCAAGGGTGAAGTTTCCCTTTTCCATTTTTGCCTGCAGGCGGGCCGTTTCCTCCTGATCGAACTTGCTCATCGCTTCGGTAACCAGGCCCACCACGTCGCCCATTCCCAGGATTCGTTGCGCCATACCTTCGGGACGGAATTCCTCCAGCGCATCGAGCTTCTCGCCAACACCCAGAAATTTGACGGGCTTTCCGGTGACCATCTTGGCAGAGAGCAAAGCACCGCCCCGCGTATCGGAATCGAATTTCGTCAGAATCAAGCCATCGAGTTCAAGCTGTTCATTAAACGCCTTGGCAGAATTAACTGCGTCCTGACCGCTCATGGAATCAAGCACAAGAAAAACCTGGTGTGGCTTAAGCTGGCTATTCACTTCTTTGAGTTCGCTCATCAACTCATCGTCGATGTGCAATCGGCCGGCGGTGTCGAGAATCACGACGTCGCGGCCGTCGGCCCGCGCCTGCTGCACCGCAGCGCGGCATACCGCCACTGCCGCACCGCGCGTCACCTGCCCATGCGGGGCAACGCGGGTCGTATCTGTATACACCGGGACCCCCACCTGCTCGCCCACCACCCGCAGCTGCTCGACGGCCGCCGGTCGCTGTAGATCTGCTGCCGCCAGCAGTGGGTGATGGCCCTTGCCTAGAAGGAATCGCGCGAGTTTTCCGCAGGTGGTGGTCTTACCGGAACCCTGCAGTCCGCACATCATGATGATCGTGGGCCCGGGTTGTACAAAATAGATGCGGGTATCCACCGGCCCGAGAAGTTCGAGCAGCTCATCGTAGACAATCTTCACCATCAACTGCCCGGGCTGCAGGCTGGCAATGACTTTTTGCCCGATCGCTTTTTCGACGACCTTGTCGGTGAAATCTTTGACGACTTTAAAATTTACATCCGCTTCGAGCAGTGCGGTGCGCACTTCACGGACTGATTCGCGGATATTTTCTTCGGAGATGCGGCCGCGCCCCGAAAGCGCGCGAAAGACGCCATTAAATTTCGAACTCAGGTTTTCAAGCATGGCTGAGATTATGCCGCAAAGCAGCGCATGACAAGCTGTAACTGGTGGGAGTGCATGCGAGCAGCATTCGGTCCTGCCAATCGAATTTTGCTTTAGCGCTTATACTTGTTGAGAGTACGAACACGGCTTACGATCTAACGGGGTTCTGGTCATGATCATATTCCCGTGTCATGTTTGTCAAACAGCGCTGTCAGTGGAAGATGGACAGGCAGCACAGCTTGTGCGTTGCCCGCGCTGCGCGACTACCTTGCGGGCACCGTTACAGGAACAATTGGCAGCTATTGAGGTTGCCGCTCCTGCCATCAGTCCCACGGCACCATCACCCGTGGCGGTTGCGCCCCGTCTGGTGGTTAAAACCCCGGTAGGGGTGCCGTATATGTCGCGGTCGACCCGGCGATATGGTTTTAGTTGTGGTTATTGTTCATCCCGACTGGAAGCCACCGATGCCATGGCCGCCCAGGAAGGACAATGCCCAACCTGCGGCAATTCCATCACAATCCCCATCCTCGATCGCTTTGGCCGTCTGATTGATCCAAAAACCCGGCAGATTATCAAGCAGGATCCGCACCCCGTTCATGCCTATGCTGCTGCCGGAGAACGCGCTCCGCGCATCTTGCGCGCAGAAGACGGGCATCAGAACATCCAGTGTGCTCGCTGCGGAGGGCTGAATCTTATCTCAGCCAACAACTGCAAGAATTGCGGGATGCCATTTACAATGGAGGGGACCACGCTCGAGGCTGCGGGAACGAGCAACGGGTTTTGCGTCGCATCGCTGGTGCTGGGGATTGTCAGCCTGCCCTTGTCCTGCATCATCGTCCCCGCACTTTTGGCTATTCTCTTCGGAATCATTGGCGTGACTCAAACCAACCGGAACGGCGGGACCGGCAAAGGATTAGCAATCGCAGGAATCATCTGCGGAACGCTGGGGGCATTCATTGGTATCACACTGTTCGCTAATGGGCGATTCTAGACTTTCAGCTGTTTGTTCAGTGCGCGTTCCTCGGCTTCAGGCAGGCGAATGTAAAAGGGCAATACCCGATCCGGATCGCTGAATTCTCCACGCTGCGCCATCGCATGACCCAGTTGTGCAACGACTGCGGCGCGGGCACGCCAGGACTCAGCCGGGGTGATGTGGATCCCGTGTTCGGCGGCATCAGCCGATATAAATTTCTGGTGGTATGGGATGCCTTCACCCAGCAACCATACCGGACGCTGGGCTCGGCCGAGG
>JBBSFP010000408.1:0-2815 GCA_038238625.1 Tepidisphaerales bacterium | reverse complement strand
GCGGCGGCGACCGCATCGTCACCGGTGACGGCAATGCTCGGCGGGCATTTGAAAGACATCGTGCTGGGGGCCATGGCGCTGTTGAGTTTGTTCATGGTTTCCATGATGGTGAAAAAGGGCGGGAACGGCGGGGCAACGATGGCCGCCAATGCAGCGGCAGCAGCACTGGCGGCCGAGGCCGAGACCGAAAAGGTGACCAAGGTGCTGTCGGTGGATGAGCTGGCGGGGGAAGTTGTAGAGGGGAACTCGATGCTGGATGGAATCGAGATGGATGAAGAATCGGTGCGCAACAAACAAGTGGTTGACCAGGTGACGACGATGGTAAAGGAAAATCCCGATGGGGCGGCGGCGCTGGTGAAGCGCTGGTTGAACCGCGCCTGATCCGATGGATTCAGTTGTGCTGATGTTGGAATTGTTGAAGGCGAGTGAGTGCGATGCCCACCGAAATCAGCGGAATCCGTAAGGCGGCGATCCTGCTGGTCACCCTGCAGGAAGATCAGGCGGTGGAGATCATGAAGCGGCTGCCGCGCGAGGCACAGGAAGAGGTGAGCCGTGAGATTGCCTCGATTCGCGATGTGCCCTCAACCACCCAGAAGGATGTTTTCCGGGAGTTCTACAATTTAGCGCTGGCGAATTCGTATGTGAGCGAGGGCGGGTTGGAGTTTGCGAAAAATCTGCTGCGTAAATCGCTGAGCGAGGAGGATTCGAAGCGAATTATCCTGCAGGTGACGCAGCAGGTGCAGACCACCCCATTCTCTTTTTTGCAGAAGGCCGAGAGCGAAAACTTACTGACATTCATCCAGGATGAGCATCCACAGACGATCGCGTTGATTCTGGCGCATTTACCGGCCCAAAAGGCGAGCGAGATACTGGTGGGGTTACCGAGCCAGAAACAAATTGAGGTGGTGAAGCGCGTCGCGAACATGGAGCAGACCAATCCGGAAGTGATTAAAGAAGTAGAGCGCGGATTGGAGCATCGGCTGTCGGACATTGTGAGCCAGACATTTGAGAAGGCTGGCGGGGTGGACACGGTGGCCGAGATTTTGAACCTCGCAGACCGCTCGACTGAGAAGGGGATTATGGAAGGGCTGGAGGCGGAGGATCCGGACCTGGTGGAGCAGATTCGCCGACTGATGTTCGTATTTGAGGACATTTTGCTGGTGAACGACAAGGGGATTCAGTCGGTTCTGAAGGAAGTGGATAACGACGAGCTGGCATTGGCGCTGAAGACGGCAAGCCAGGAGTTGAAAGACAAGATTTTCAAGAACATGTCGGAGCGAGCGGCGCAGCTGATCGCCGAGGATATGCAGTACATGGGTCCGGTGCGTGTGAGCGATGTGGAGGGGGCGCAACAGAAGATCGTGGATGTGGTTCGTCGGCTGGAGGATTCCGGAGAGATCATCATTGCTGGCCGCGGTGGTGAGAAGGAAATGGTTGTTTAATGGGCCTGATAAAGTCGGCGAATGTTCCGTCGTCGGCACAGCCATTTTCGATGGTGGACATCGAGAAGCAGGCGCGTGCGATTCTGCTGCGCGCGCGGCGACAGGCGGATGAGATGCTCATCGCGGCGCAGAAGGAAGCCGAGGGGATGCATGCGCAAACCTTTCGCGAGGCACATTCAGCTGGAAAGGAGACGGGCTATGCCGAGGGCATGTCGCAGGGCCGCCAGGAGGGTAATGACGCGGCGTTGGCAGAACAACGCGAGCAACTTTCAGAGCTGGTGTCGGCGCTGGGGAGTGTGGCGCGCGAAGTGGACGCTCATCGCCAGCAGATCGAATCGGAAGCGCTTCGAGATGTAATCGCATTGGCGGTGGCGATCGCCGAACGCGTGACCAAGCGCATGGGGATACTGGACCCAAGCGTGGTGACGGCAAATGTAGAGGCAGCGCTGCGGATGGTGGTGGCCGCCAGCGATCTGCGCATTGCATTGCATCCTGATCAAAAGCAGGCATTAAAAGATGCGCTGCCGCGCCTTTCGCAGCAATGGCCTGCATTGCAGCATGTGCAACTGGTGGAGGATGCATCGCTTTCGCGGGGGGGGTGCCGTTTGATGAGCGGACAGGGGTTGATCGATGCTGACCTCGACGAGCAATTGCGGCGGATCGCCGTGGAATTGTTACCGGAGATGAGCGGAAAGCCGGTTGTGAGCGCAGGGCTTGCACCCGGCAATGCGGCGGGGGCGTAAGATGTCACTGCTGAGTGCGCAACTGGATGCGGTGGCTTCGGTGATCCCATTTAGGATCGTGGGGCAGGTGCATGCGCTATCGGGGTTGACGATCGAGGCATCGCATCTGCCATTACCGGTGGGGGCGTTGTGCGAGATCACGACGTCCAGCGGTCGCACGGTGATGGCGGAGGTGATCGGGTTTCAGCAGGAGGCGACATTGCTGATGCCACTGGCCGCGGTGAGCGGGGTATCGCGCGGGGATCGCATCGAGAACATCGCCACGGCACCGCGCATTGGATGCACCTGGCAGCTATTAGGGCGGATTTTGAACGGTTTTGGAGAACCCATCGATGGCGCGGGGCGACTGCCTATGGCGGAAATTCGCCGGATTGATGGGAGGGGTGTAGCTCCATTGGACCGACGAAATATCGATCAGCCGATTACCACGGGGGTGCGGGCAATTGATGGATTGCACACCTGCGGCATGGGGCAGCGGATGGGAATTTTTTCGGGTCCGGGCGTGGGCAAGAGCACGCTGCTGAGCAGCATCGCCCGGTATACCAGCGCGGATGTGTGTGTGATCGCATTGATCGGCGAGCGCGGCCGGGAGGTGCAGGACTTTTTAAGCCATAGTTTGGGGCCAGACGG
>JBBSFP010000407.1:0-2825 GCA_038238625.1 Tepidisphaerales bacterium | reverse complement strand
GCCGCCGTATCGCGCACGCTCGAGTATGCGTATAACGACTATTCAGTATCCCAGGTTGCAGCCGCGGTTGGGAACATTGCGGACGCCGAAAAATTCCGCAAGCGCTCGCTCGGGGTTTACGTGCTATTCGATCCTGATAAAAAACTGTTTTGGGGCAAAAGCGCCGACGGGAAGTGGATGCCCAATTTCGATGCGAAGAAAACGGTCATGGGTTGGACACCAAGTTACTATGAAGGCAGCGCCTGGCAATATCGCTTCTCGATGCCGCATGATGTGGCGGGACTGATCGCCCGATACGGTGGGAATGCCGCTTTCATTGCAGTTTTAGATGAGTACTTCGACACGGGACTGCACTGGCCCGGCAACGAACCTGGTTTCCTGACGCCGTGGCTGTACATCTATGCCGGCCGGCCTGATAAAACGGTCGATCGAGTCCGGGCGATTGTAGCTAAAAACTTTAAATTGCAATCGTCGGGATATCTCGGTGATGACGATGTCGGGGCGATGTCGGCCTGGTATCTTTTCGCGGCAATGGGCTTTTACCCCAACGCCGGGCAGGATGTCTACTTGATTGGTTCCCCGTTGTTCAGCAAAGTCACACTGAGTCTCGGCAATTCTGATAAGCTGTTTGTGATCGAAGCGCAAAATCTATCGCCCCAGAATAAGTATGTGCAGTCAGCCACTTTGAACGGAGTGCCCTGGGACAAGGCGTGGTTCAAACATAGTGACATCATCGGCGGTGCGGAGTTGGTTTTACGGATGGGCCCAAATCGGTCTGATTGGGGAAGCCAGGTGGCTCCTCCGTCTCTATCCACGGACAAATAATTGAGATTTCCTTCCTTGAAACGATCTGCTGTCGCTGGTGGCGTTATCCACCGACAAAGGATACGAAAGAAGAATATAAACGACGTCGCACGCTGGGCTGATTGTCCTGCCCTTCCCATTTGCCGTGCGATGCCCAACCGGTTCGCGCAAGGATCATCAACAGATTCCCTTTATGCTCGTACATCTTTACAGAGCGATCGGTGTAATATTTCGAGGAGAACCGAGTGCGAATTGCCGCGATATTGGCGACGGCGGGGGTTGTTCTGCTGGAGGCATTGTCGGTGCGATCGCAGGGGAATCGCGGATGGCTATTTAGCGGCAAATCAGACTCAGCGCGCAAGTCACCCAAGGAACAAATCACTGGCCTGAAGAAAAAAGAAATCGCCGTAACAGAGGCTCGCATCGGGCAGGCCCGGTGTGAAGGGCACATACGCCGCGCCGTGCAGAAGTATGCCATGGCTTGTGCTGCCCTGCGCCAGATAGGCACTGCCGGACAGCGATGCGAGGATTGCCGCAGCGCCCGTGTGATATCGCACTGCACGAACGGGATCAGGATCAAGCTTTGACAACTTCAGCAGGCCCGCAGCGGCAATCGCCGCCGACGATGTATCGCGATAGGTATTCGGAATGGTCGGGGCGTTGAAATCCCAGTACGGCACCGAATCTGCCGGCAGATGGCTCAGATAATAATCTGCAAGCTTTCGAGCCGTGGCAAGAATGTCGGCCTGTCCCGTCGATCCATACCCGGACGTATAACTGTAAATCGCCCACGCCTGTCCGCGCGACCAGGTGCTGGTGGCGCTGTATCCCGCAAATGTTTCATCATCGATGAACTGCCCGGTCTGGGCGTTGAAATAGCCCCATTGAGAAGTGCTGCCATCGGCTCGGACGAGATATTTCGCGGCCGTTCGCAATTCCGGTAATGCATCATTGTACCAGGTCGTGTTCTGGGTTTGTGCCGCCGCCCAGAAAACCTGTTGCGTGTCCATGGTCTGATCGATGAGGACGCCAAAATTGGCGGCGGGATTTCCCGAATTGGACTTGCGCCAATACGTCTGCCATGCGCCGACCGTCGGATTGTAGTTGCTGATGCGCGAGGCTGCAGCGCCGATGATTGCCTGCCGGGCGCTTGGATCTGCCGTTGCCTGATAATCGGCAAGGAATGGTGCATACACCGACAAATAGGTATCGGTTGTGCTGGCAGCCTGCCCCGCGAGGCCGGCCGTCCAGTTTAGCGCGCTGGTCTTCCAGCTTGCATCGCCGGTCAGGTGATACATTTCCCAAAGGCTCGCCGGAAATGAGCCGCTGGACCAGCCACCCGCGCTTTGGGTAGTCCATTTGCCGGTGGCGTCCGTGTGGTCAGGATAAAGCTTGAAATTGTTGGCCAGATCGCTGGTCATCGTCAATTTCAACTGCTGCTGTGCGAACGTGACCGCGCTTTGCACCTGGGATTTAATCGAGACAAACTGCACCGCATCAGCGATCACCGATCCATTGGTTCCGTTCGTGCGAAAACGCACGGAATCGGCGCTCGGGTTGAGATGATACGTTCCGATCAGCACCCACTTGCTGCCGTTCTGCTGCTGGTTGGCCGTAACCGTGGAAGTGCCATCGGCACCGATAACATCGATCGGTGTGTTGGTGGCTCGGTCAAATCGGACTGTCCAGTATGCGAATACTTGGTATTCCCCATCTGCAAGCGGAACCGCCGGTGTGAAGGTGGCGGTTTTTGTACCCTTTGCGGTGTTGCTGTCGGTCAGGTAGTTGGAGCCGTAGTAACCTTTCACATAGGTGCTGGTTGTCCATTTACCGACCAGTGCGGCAGCCGTGTTGTCAACGATCAACCCGGCGGAAAGAAGCTGCCGATGTTCCAGCGGCTCAAGTGATACGCGGCTGGCGACTGGATGTTTTTTGGTGCTGCGCGGATTTTGCATCATCTGCGGATTGTACCGCAGCATCGCCGTCGTGTCTCCCCGTTTCATGGGGTGGTGGTGGCGGTG
>JBBSFP010000406.1:0-2825 GCA_038238625.1 Tepidisphaerales bacterium | reverse complement strand
CGCCCACGGCCAGCAGCGCCTGCAGTGCCCGCTGTGATTCGCGCGCTTCCGCCTGTCGAGCATTCATTGCACTGGCCATGTTGATCTCACGCTGGGCTTTGGCGTGTTCCTCTTCGACGATCACAAGCTTAGCCTCCTCAGCACACCGATCGAGGACCCGCTGGGCCGCCACCGCTTCGACTCCTGCCTCTTCAACCAGCGGCGTAATCCCAATGCCTTCCTGCGTCAGGGTTACAAAGTCGCGCACATCAATCAGACCCAGCGCGATCAACTTATTGATGGAATCCACTGATACACCTTCAACGCTCTTAAGCGTATCTTCGAGCCGCTTGACGCCCTTCTGAAATTCCACGGGTGTAAGGATGTCGATGTCCCATCCGGTGAGCTTTGCTGCCAGGCGCACGTTTTGCCCACGCTTGCCGATCGCCAGGCTTAATTGATCCTCATTCACCACCACCGTTGCGCGTCCGAGCTCAAAACAGAGGGACACTTCAGTTACTTCCGCGGGCTTAAGGGAGTTTGAAATCAGTACCTGGCTTGATTCATTCCAGCGGACGATGTCGATTTTCTCGCCCCCGAGTTCGTCTACGATGTTTTTGATACGGCTGCCGCGAACGCCCACACATGCGCCCACCGCATCGACCTTGGAATCAATGCTGGTCACTGCGATCTTGGTGCGATGCCCGGGCTCGCGCGCTAACGAACGCAGTTCGATCGTCCGCTCCCCGACTTCGGGAACTTCCCGCTCGAACAATCGCCGCACAAATTCCGAATGCGCGCGGCTTACAAATATCTTTACTGCCGAGGGGGTATCCATCACTTCCATAACCAGCGCCTGGATTCGTTCACCCGGCTGATGGGCTTCGCCCGGAATTTGCTCCTTGTGGCGCATAATTCCTTCGGCGCGGCCCAGGCTGACAATCATCGTATTGCCTTCAAAACGGGCGATAGTACCGGTGACGATCGCCCCCACTCTGTCCTTGAACTCCTCATAGATGCTGCCCCGTTCATCCTGCCGAATCAATTGAATCATCACCTGCTTGGCCGTTTGCGCAGCGATGCGGCCCATGACGCTTAGCGGAACGACGACGCCCTGGCGTGCGGCGCTGATTACACCTGTGCCGCGATCGAGCGTGACGGTAAACTCACTGGTGTCTTCGGTATTGAATTGCTTGCGTAACGCCGACGCGATGGATTGTTCAATATCCGTATAGATCTGGTCGCGCGATATATTTCGATCGCGCGCGATTCCGTCGACAATTCGAATCAGTTCCTGGTTCATAAAAATTCCTTCAGCTGAGCTATTTAGTTGTTATTAACTTGTCCGCTTTTTAATTTTGCCATGGCCCAGAACATAACGCTTTCAAAATCAAAACAATGCCAATAAAAAAACCACCTCGCCGGTGGCCCACACTTTCAAATCCGATGCCCGGATGAACCTGTGCTGGAGCGCGACTGCTCCGTGTCAGAAGTTCAATGGGCACCTCCTGAAAGAAGGGTGCCTGTACATGTCGCCAAACGCGGCAACGCTTACAGATTTCTCACCGCGACCGGCGAATCCACCGGATTCCGCTACGACCGCGAACTTACCGACCTGCGTCTCAAGCAATTGCATGAGTCGGCTCGTTAAGGGCAACAACACCCAATCCCGCAAGCATGGTCGATGCCACCGCAGCAGATGTCGTATGCTGCGCGCTCAATTGCGGATCCAACGTCAAATTGATTCCGACTACTCCGGGCTCAAAAAAATGAATCTTCCGCAAATCAACATGCATCGTGATCGACGAATCGCTAATCAACCCACCGATCGAATTCCCGGCGATCAGGTCGCTCGGTGTTTCTACACGGGCAACCACGTGATGGTTGTGGGCCGTTTCCACATAGACATCCATGTTGTTGCCAAGCGGTTCCACGACATTCACCTTCACATTCAATGGAGCCGTGATGCACGAATCAGCCATTCTACCATCACCGCCACCGACCGGTCGCATGTGCAGGTGTTCAGGACGAATTCCGAGCACCACATGACGTCCGACCTGCCCCGCAAGCCGATTAGCCAGCGCGGAAGGTACTGGAAGCCTAAACCCGTTGCCCGGTAACGTCAAATCACCGGCAATTACAGTTGGCATGTCGCCAGGTATCGCCAGAGCCATCTCTGTGACTGCCAGGGCGGTGTTTAGCTTCCCTTCTTCAAATACCATCTGCCCCTCCTTCGTCCTTAATACCCCATCAAAAAAATTCATGGGAGGCATCCCAATGAATCCGGCCACGAAACGGTTTTTCGGTTGGTTATACGTTATGAGGGGCGTGTCGGCCTGTTGAATGACCCCATCCTTCATCGCCACGATCCGGTCACCCAGCGTCATGGCCTCTTCCTGATCGTGGGTCACATAGATCGTGGTAGTCTTAAGTCGCTGGTGCAGGCGCTTCAATTCCGCGCGCGTCGTCACCCGAAATTTGCCATCAAGATTACTTAAAGGCTCATCGAATAAAAAAGCCGCCGGTTCCCTCACAATTGCACGTCCGACTGCGACTCGTTGCCGCTGCCCACCGGAAAGCTGCTTGGGCTTCCGCTCGAGCAAATGTTCTATATCTAGGATCTTTGCCGCATGGCCCACCCGCTGTTGAATCTGGTCGCGCGGCATTCCACGCAACTTCAACCCGAAAGCCATATTTTTATAAACTGTCATATGCGGATAAAGCGCATAGTTTTGAAAAACCATCGCAATATCCCGATCCTTGGGCGGCACGTCATTGACCACCCGCCCCCCGATCGAGATCGTTCCGGCCGAAATTTCTTCCAGCCCCGCGATCATCCGCAACGT
>JBBSFP010000405.1:0-2840 GCA_038238625.1 Tepidisphaerales bacterium | reverse complement strand
GCCGACTGCGACGAATCGCACTGAACCTCTTACGCCGGGAAACAACAAAAAAGCGAGGCATCAAAGGCAAACGCCTAAACGCCGCCTGGGACCACAATTACTTGCTGAAACTTCTGGCGGGCTGAGAATGCGGTTGCCCTGGGGGGTTATGGGGCGGTTATTCGGCAGTTGCTGGGCGAATCACTTGCGGGTTTGCAGGCGTTGGGCTTTGGCGCGCATGTCATCCATCTCACGTTCCATGCGCGTCACCCGGTTGCGACTGCGAATCTCACGAAACTGGCGATAGGTTTTCCAGATCGTGCCAAACAAAAGAGCGGTGACAATACCGGCCGCGAAGCTGCCCACGGTGGCCAGCAGCACTGATGTAGTCCAGTCGTCACCAAACCAGAACCATAACCGGGTTTGCCTTCCCTGGTTTTGAATCACGAAAGAGCACACGTAGATCGCCAGCGCCCCGAAGAGCGCCAGTTTGAAGAAGACCTTTAATCGTAGCCAAAAATTGTTCATAAGAGGCCTGTGCAAGCAGTATATCGTCGCGCGGCCTCACCCGGTGAGGCACGGCCTTACCCGGTGCCGCTGAATTGCCGGGCCAGAAAGTCCAGGCTCTCCAGGCCCGGCTGCAGGTATCGGGCAATCGGGAAGTAGACGATCATCACAAACGCCGTCGCCAGGCTTAAATAAGGTCCGTAGGGCAATTCACGGCGGCGGTGAAAAATGAGCATCCAGATTGCGGTGATGATCCCAAAAAAGGGAGCGAGGAAAAACGCGATGGTGGCCGCTTCCGCCCCCACGACTGCCCCCACGCCAAACATCAGGTGTACATCACCTAAACCCATGGCCACTTTGCCAAACACCAGGGTGCCCAGGATGCGCACCAGCCACACGACCAGCCCGCCGACCATGGCACCGAGCAGTGAACCCGCCAGCCCGCGCAGCCAGATGTGGCTGAACAATTCGATACAAACCCGGTTCACCGGCGGAACCCGCAAGGCAAGCATCACCATCGCGATGGCGGCCGCCATCGGGGGAATAAGAAAAGCCATCTCACGCCGCATTTCGGCGCGGATTTGCCTGCGCGTATAGGGCGGGGGAAGGGGTTGCACGGTTTCCCCCGCCAGCCGGGCGGCATCCAATTCCTTTTCGATCTCTGCCCGGTCGGCTTCAAAAATGGGTTCGCCCTGCGGGAAGCTCAGAGGCAGCCATTTCTGCCAGGATGCGACACCGCTCACCAGTAATCCAAGCACGCCCCCCCCCGCCATCGCCAGCGTGATCGGTGTCTGGCAAAGCACCGCCCCTGGCTGATGGTCCGCATCAACGGCCGTGTGGAAAATGATCGCTATCGCCGCAACGGCGTAGGGAATCTCCAAAGGAATGATGAACAGCTCCAGGTCAATCAGGCTGGCCGCCAGCAACCCGGCGAGCAAAACCAAGTGTAGCGCAAGGATCGGCCAATGATCGCGCAAGCGCAGCGGCACAGCATAGACATCATCGGGTGAAAAGATGATCGGGCCCAAATGCACATGGCCCATCGGGCGAAAGTACAGGAGGAAATAAGACACGAACAGCACGGCCGTGAGCAGCTCGATGATCGGATAGCGCGCGGAGATGGATTCATGGCAATGACGGCATTTGCCGCGCAGAAAAATCCAACCCAGGATCGGGAAGTTGTCATACCACGCCAGCGGTGTATTGCATCGCGGGCAATGCGATGCGGGCGTGCTGAGGCCTTTGATCGCTCGATAGACCTGCTGAAAAAGATTGTCGTTTTCCTGAAATTCAGTGCGGGGCAAACGCCAGACGACGACGTTTAAGAAACTCCCGACGCAGGCGCCGACGAGGAACACGAAGATCGCCAGCAGGATGAATGGCATTAGAGGAGTCGCATGATATAGGCGGCGGCGTCGCTGGGGGACAAGTGGGTCACATCAAGCTCCGCGTGCATTGCCTGGCGATAGATCGGCTCGCGTACGGCCAGAAGTTGCTGAATTTCAACGATGCCACCGGCATGGAAGGTCAGCCCGGGCCGCGTTGCAGCGGTAGCGGGATCCTGCAAAACCCGGCGGAGAAGTTCATCTTCATCGCAGCGCAGGTAGATGAGGCGATGTTTAGCGCCGCGCAGGGCCAGGCGGTTCGGTTCGCGCTGCAAGGCTCCGCCACCGATGGCAATCACATGCCCTTCCAACGGAGCTACTTCCGCGATGATCTGCGCTTCGAGGTCACGAAATGCGGCTTCACCCTGCTGAGCAAAGATTTCAGAGATAGATTTGCCGGCGCATGCGGCAATCATGGTATCGGTATCGACAAATTCGCATCCCAGTCGGTCGGCAAGGATTTTCCCTACGGTGCTTTTGCCGCTGCCGCGATATCCGATCAAAACCACGCCCATCCACGCATTATAGATGGTGACGGTTGCAGGCGGAATTATTGGAAATGGAATCAGCCTGACCTATGCTTTGATGCTTTGGCAAATCACCATTTTTTCTAAAAGGATGAACACGATGTCAGACCCCGCTCCGCAGGCCGCCGGTATTTCCGAATTTCTTAAAGGTGTCCACAAGATGCTTTTGAATACCCTCGAGGATTTCAGCGATGCTGACATGATGGTGCGGCCGGTGCCGAAGGCCAATCACGCGGCCTGGCAAATTGCACATCTGACGGCAGTTGAAGCATCGATGCTGGTGGCGCTGGCCCCGGCGCGCGCGGTCGAGTTACCCGCGGGCTTCGCGGATCGCACGAAGGATCCCACCAGCAATGATGCCGCGGCATTTGGTACTAAAGAACAATTGCTGGGGCTATATACCCGGGTGCGACCCGGCGTGGCGGATGCGCTGGCGAGCATG
>JBBSFP010000404.1:0-2849 GCA_038238625.1 Tepidisphaerales bacterium | reverse complement strand
GAGAAAGCGCAGATTCTGGTCGGGATGGATCGTTTTGCCGCCCGGAAAGCCATCATCAAACAACTCGAGGAAAGTGACCATTTGGTTAAGGTAGAGGAGTATAAATCCAACGTTGGGTATTCGGAGCGGACCAACGCCGTCATCGAGCCGAAGCTGTCGGCATTCGATGCCCTGTTGAATGAAACCAGCAGCCAGCGCGGGCCGCTTTTCGCCCAGCCCGCGACAGCGCGCTAGCCCGGCGGTTTTACTGCGCTATTCTTAGTGTCGCTATTCGTGGCGCTGGCGTGGCGCTGGCGTGACTGCCGCACGCCCCGTGCGTCGCTCTGTGGTGACCCGGGCGTGGCCCGGGCCGTGGCTCGCGGAAAGCAAAAAACCTTTGCTTAATGCCTGTGTCTAAGATTAAACTGGCGTGGTTATTCTAGAATTTTCGCGCCAAGCCATCTTGCACGATGAATCGGCGGGATTTGAAAGGATCGAACATGCGGGAACTTCGAGGGTCGCTAATTGTGCGTGTGACGTTTTTGGGCGGGGCGATGGCATTGCTGCTGGCTTTCGCCCAGCCCGCCGGGGCCAAGAAGGCCGCTGCAGCCCAACCACCCGCCCCTCCGCCGGTCGCCCAAAAGCCTGCTGAAGAACACGCCAGCGCGGCTAAGCCCGATGCCAAACCCGATGCCAAGCCGGTCGATCCCAAGGTGGCCGGTCAGCAGGAATTTGCCGCTGCGGTGGCGGCGCTAACCAAGGAGTTCCGGGATAAAAAGCTGCGTCCCCGCTCTGATTATTTCACCTCCAACCCCGCTCCGGATATTACCACCGATATGGTATTCGCCGCCCTGGGCCATCCCATTGGCGGCGAAAGCGCCTGCGATGCCTACATCAAATGGCAGATGCTCTCGCTGATCCCCGGGAAAGTAAGTGAAGAGCACGTGCCGCAGATGCTCGAAGCGTTTGTGAACCATCCCAAGCTCAGCGAGCGCCCCGGCGTGACCCTCGCCAGCCGCACCGAGCTGGTTAAAGACACCGCCAAGTGCACCGGCGAACAGGAGGCTGCAATCAACGCCGAGTTCGGGAAGCGCCTGCAAAAGGTGCTTGCAGATAATGAGCCAATTCTCAAGTACAGCGATGAGCTGTTCGCCAAGCTGCCCCCCACCTTGCCGGTGGTGGGCGCGGGATTTAATGAGATTATGGCTCGGGTTGAGATCGGCGTTTCCAGTGATCTTTCCAACACGATGCTGACGGTGACGCGCGCCTGGGCCGGGACCAACCCCGCCCCTGAACAACTTAAAAACGTGCGCGATACCCTTAATAAACTGCTGGAAAAAATGAATAAAAAGGTATCAGAGGCGCCCCAGCCATCGGACACGGCCGTGACGCTGCTGGGGGTGTACGATCCCGCCGATGAACAACACGCTGCCCACGTGATGAACACTGCCGGCGGCAAGGTGGTCACTCCGGCCAAGAAGCCCGCCGCCGCTGCCGCAGGCAAGACGCAGGAGCTTAAGGACACTTTCCCCCCCGAGATGTTTATCAGTTGTTCATATGATTCGACGAAAAAGGAAATGACCTGGAAATCCGACAAATCTCCCTTTTTGACCACCAAACAACTGACAGACCTGGTGAAGTATCTCGATAATCTGATTAACAATCCCTCGGGTGGGCTGCAGGTGAAAGAAGCGAAGTAGGGTCAGCCACGAAAATCAACCAAGGCTAGCCTGGCTAAGCCGTCCAGGTATCGTTGGCCCCCCAGCGGTGGTCTTTCAGCAGTGGGTGGTCCTGTTTCAGGAACATAAAATCACCCTGTGCCAGTGCGCCATCCAGCGGGCGATGCCATAGTCCGCCGATGTCATAGCAAACATAGTTTCTCTGCTTCATATACGACACTACTTCCGCCAGCAGGGGCCATCCGCTTTGGAAGGCCATGAAGCTCACTTCCAGCGATACCATTTGTGCATGAGCCATAGATCGCGGCGCACCCTCGAGCGCTTGCAATTCTGCTCCCTGTAGATCGAGTTTAATTAAGTCGGGCCAAGGGAGTTTCATAGACTCCACCAAATCATCCAGCCGCACCATGGAGGCGGTGACCTGCGTGCCGAAGGAGGTGCCAGCGGTGGTCTGGAAGATGGAGCTTTGTTCGCCATGTACGTTGAAGGAGACATTGCGGGCGCTATCGCCGATCAAGGTCTGCGCCAGGTGAATCCCGGGCAAATCGCGCTGGAGCTGCTGGAGATCCGCCTGGGCTTCCGCGCGTGGCTCGATGGCGAGGATCTGTGATTCGGGAAAGACGGCCTTGAAATCGCGTGCCCATCCGCCATCGGCTGCGCCACCGTCCACGGCCATGTTGATCCGCAGCCCGCGCTGGTGCGCTTTTTTGAGCTTGACGGGGAATATGTTGAATTGCCCGGCGGGGTGGCTGAGGATGGTATCCCGCCGCAGCAGCCATTGCTTGATTGATTGTCGAATCCAGGACATTCCAGCACTCCTATTTCAATTAATTCACCGGGCTTTGCGGGGTGGCGCGGGGCGGGTTGTGCAGCAGGGCGGCATAATGTTGCTGCCAGCGGATAGCTATGGTTTTCCAGTCGTAGTGGGCGATCACGAACGGCCGGGCCCGGGCCGCGCTGCTGGCTCTTAATTCCGGGTTTTGCATCCAGCGGGTTAATTCGTTCTTCAATGGCTCAATCTCCGTCGGGATCACCGCCCCCACGCCGGCGGCGGCGATCTCTTTATGGATATTAACCTGGTCGGTAATTATCACCGGCAGCCCGGCCGCCAGCGCTTCCACCACGGCGATGCCAAAATTTTCATGATAGCTGGGCAGCACAAAAAGGGTGGCATCCACCAGCGCATCGACG
>JBBSFP010000403.1:0-2854 GCA_038238625.1 Tepidisphaerales bacterium | reverse complement strand
TCTATTTCCTCCGCCTTCCATAAGCTCTTGCATACAAGTGACTTATGGATGGCAATTTTTTTTGGCCCATCGACTGGGACAAAAAGTGGGACGAAAATGAGACGTTTGGGGCAAAGTCGATGGGCCCCAGGAGGCGGTGTTTGGCTCTCATTCGATCGCGATACAAATACCTCGCTTTGATACACACGCCGCTGGCGGACTGGAACACCCGGGCCACATTCGCCGCGAAATTTTATTGTTATGTGGTTCAGGATGCCTCCGCTTTGGCGGCCGTTGATAGCGCCTGGGGATTGGGCTCCTGCGCAATCGCCTCCGTCGCCGGTGCCTTATCCAGAAAGTGCAGCCGATCCATTTTGCGGCGGGCGTCCTCCTGACTCAGGTGACGGTAGCGCTCGACGATTTTGGAATCGCGGTGGCCGACCCATTCACGGATTTCGCCCTCCGAGGCGCTGCCCACAAATGACTGGCTAACAAAGTAATGACGAAAGCTGTGCACGCGGCCATCGGCAAAACCAATCTCGCCCGACGGCGTCGCAAACACTTTTTTTAATGGCTTGACCACATAGCGAAGCAACGCCATGCGAATGGTTGCCGCTTTGAGCACCCGCCCATGGGGACCGCTAAAGACGCGGCCATCTTCGCGGCGGGAGATCCTTTCTAAAACCTTCTGCAGGTCGGCGTGAATGGGTACGCGGCGAGAACAACGGCCCTTGGTGGTGCGGACCGCATCCATCTTTTTGGCCGAGGCGCTGTGGCGGTTATCGGTGATGTGGATGATTCCATTGTCAAGGTCGACACTCGACCATCGCAACGCCATCATTTCACCGCTGCGCATGCCCGTCGTTGCGAGTCCCACGATGATATTCGCCAGCCAATCCAGGCGCGTTGATTCTTGGCAGTGCTTTAGCATCGCGCTGACCTGGGCCCGGGTGTAGCTGTAGGTCGTTGTTTCTTGTGAACGACGCAGCGACAGGCGCACACGGTTGGATTCAGGGAGGACTCTGGCAACATCAATCAACATATTAATAACTTGTTTCACTGGCGTGCATTCAAAGTAAATGCTGGCGTCGGCGTACTGGTTGGTATGCAGCCACCCGCCATAGGCCTGCACGGCAGCCTTGTCGATTTGGTTCCAGGTGCGCAGCTCCTGCTTGTGGCAAAAACACACGTGCTTGTCGCGGGCGGTGGAATACCTTTTGAGTGTGCTGGCGGCCACGCCCCCCATAGCGCCGTAACCATCGGCTGAATTGCTCGAGCATCAGGCCTGCAGCAATGTTGGCGGTGAAGCTCGTGCTCTTTGCAATGCACGCCCCTTGATACGCATCGGCTGATGCGAAGAGCGTGGTCGGATGATATTTTCGGCTTTGAGAGTCAACCGCGGTGAGGATGCGCGCGACTTCAGCGCTCATCCGGCCATCGGTGAAAAACTGCAGCTGCTCCTGCGCCGCCTCCCAGATGCGCCGGCGGGTTTCCATATCGTCCACACAGCAGAACAGGGCATCGCCCATATCAAGGCTTCGCCGAAAGCGGGCGACTTCAACGCGTACCTGAATCTGCGGGTTCATCAGTCGGCATAGTTCGGCCGTTGCCTGAACCTTGGACCTGCCCAGATCAGCATGTAGATATCCCTGGCAGCCGAGGTTGACCTCCTCCACCCGATCAGGGTCGATCAGATAAAGATCGGGCACCCCGATGGCGGCAAGCTGCAGTGCTACCTGCCGGCCGATAGCCCCCACCCCGACGATCACGGCATGGCAGCTGGACAGTTGCTCTGGGGGGATAATGTCGCGCTGGCGCGCATCGCGCCCCACGTTATTGGACATGATCAGCTCCTTTGTTAATTGGGTTTTGCCAGGGGGAACGATCGTGCCTGGCAATGTTCAGAATCGGTGACGGAGATGGATTTGGCCGTCCATGCCGATGGATTGTTCAAGAGGTCATTCATGACCCCATAGATCGGGCCTACCCGCCAGCTCATCCAGCACCAGGCGACGTTCCTCTGGTTCCATGTTTTCCAGGTCGCGCAAAAGATTACTGTCCAGCGCCAGCAAGTCGGCACCTATCGAAGCGGAGCAGCCCTAAAGCATACTCACGAGATCGCATTTGCTTACAAAAAATGCCGATGCGCTGACCCAGCTATGACTGCTGAACGCTCTCCCATTTTAGGCCGAAGCGGGCGAGATATTTTCGCAGGCGGTCTGCGTCATTGGAGGTACCTTTTTTCATTCGGGTAACGGCGAACAGCTTTCTCCCGGCATCGGATAGGCTGCGGCTTAACCGGCAGACACGGATCGTTTCGACCAGCTGCGCCTTGTCAAATGGATCGATTTGCAACAACGCTTCGGCATCGCAGATCTCGGCCAAATCTGGTTCCACGGCGTCGAGGTCGATCGACGACCAGGATGCTTTAAGTCGCTCAAGTTCGCGATCCACGACATCGACGGTGATGCGGCCGCCGGGGGAAAACGTCGCCATGCGGGTGACGGCGGCATTGAGATCGCGAAAGTTTCCGGACCAGGCCGCGTCGGCTGCGGTCGAAAAATGCAGGAACCGCTGGCGGGCTTCCTTGTTGAACGTCACTTTGGCGCCATGAGCCTTGGCGAACTGCTCCAGCTCATAGTCGAGATTGGGTTCAATGTCCTCGGGCCGCTGGCGCAGGGAGGGCAGGTGGAAGGTCCACAGATTGATGCGCGCCAGGAGGTCTTCGCGGAATTGTCCGGTTCTCACGGCCGACTGCAGATCGCAGTTGGTGCCGGCGATCAGCTGGAAATCGCTTTGTACTTCGCGGTCGGAGCCGACGGGGAGGAAGAGACGCTCCTCGATGGCGCGGAGGACCATGGCTTGCTCGTCGAGG
>JBBSFP010000402.1:0-2854 GCA_038238625.1 Tepidisphaerales bacterium | reverse complement strand
GCCAGGAAGCGGTCGTAAAATCCCATGCCGCGCCCGATGCGGAAACCTTCGAGCGTGAAACCCAGACCAGGGACGATCGCCAGGTCGATGGTGTTCACTGGATACGGTTTACCGTCAACCGGCTCACGAACGCCCGGCCCGGTGGTGGTGAAGGCAGTTTGCAACGAATGGATTTCCACCGGCAACATGCGGCGCTGGTCCCACGACACCTGCGGAACCAGCACGGCTTTCCCTTCCTGCCAGCAGCGCAGTGCCAAGGGTGCGGTGTCAACTTCTTCGCGAATACTCAGGTAGAGCATGACCACCCGCGCTTGCCGAAATTCACTGCTGGCCATGACGTTAGCGCATGCTGCAACACTTTTGCTGTGCCGAAGATCGTCTCCCATCGCCTCAAGGCGGGCTCGAAGTTGCGTACGAATTTGCGATTTCTGAAGAGCTGGCATGTGAGGCGCTTGGTGAATCCCCAGGATTGGGGGGTTCGCAAGACGCGTCGAATAATACCAATGACAGCAGGGTGTCACCAGAAAAACCTTATTTTTTGGAGTTCCTGGTGTTCTTTCAAAGGGGGGTCGCCTCAATCGGCAGTCGCTTAATCAGCGGCACTGATGCTTTCCACATCCATTGAATAGATTTCTACCGTTTGCCCGCCGTCTTTCTTAAGGCGAACATGCAGCGTGCCAATCACATCCGCAAACGCGGAATCCGGCTTAACCATTCGCCGGTCTTTCGGAACCTGACAAAAAACGCGCTCCTGCACCTTGGGTGGGCCTCCGAAACAGCAGTTCTGGATGGAATACACCAGCTCAAAGTGTGTTATGGTACGCGCCTCGTTATCTGCCCAAATCTGGCCCTTAAGTAATACGCGCTTCCCATCCAACTGGCGATAAAAGGCGGGCACTTTGTCCAGCGTGCTCTTGACGGGATCGAACTCGAAAAAACCCATCGATTTGAGATCCACTTCTTTTAACCCGGCGCGATCCACAATCCCGTGGTTCATCGCATGGTGCACGAAGGTCCAGAGCGGAAAACCCATCAGCACGAACACAACGCCTATGAAGGTCAAGATGCGCCCGTTCAATCGTGGTCTGGGCGTTGTGTGGTCGTACTCAAGGGTCGAAGATTGCTGGGGCATTACGCTTTCCATTTTGCGTTCATCCTACTGGCTTTTTTGCAGAACCTTTACTTGATCGTTGGCTTCACGCTGCTGGTTTCTAGCTCGAAAAGGCTGATCACAAATCCATCGTCCTTCTTTTCCTGCACACTGAGCGTCCCTTCCACGCTAACTTCGTCAGCGTAATAGGAAATTGCTTTGCCCTTGGGGCAATGGACGAAAATCGTATGCTGAATCTGCGGGGCCGAACCAAATCCGCAACATTGAAAAAGGCTGGGTACCAGCGCGAATTCAGTGACGTCTTCAGCCTGCCCCATGGACACCATAAACCCGTGAGTTCGCAATTTTACACCGTTGAGACGTTTGACGTCATCGGGCAGTGCTGCGGGGTGAGCCGGATCGTATTCAAAATTACCCAGCTCTTTGATATCCAGCGCGAGCACTTCCCCGGCCTTGGGAACGGGGTGCGGCACCCGATGTTTGGAATCAGTAACTGGATCATTGTTTGATGGCGCGTTTCCCACCAGAAGATCGGAATTTTCCGCGGCAGTCGAATCTACGGGAGGAGCCGCTGTGGATAAATTCCGCTGGCATACGCGGATCTGTTCTTCGATGGAAGCACGGCGGGCGGGATCAGTCTGCTCCGACAACAATGCTTGTAATAACGGCAGGGCACGGTCGTATTGCTGTGCATTGAAAGCAAGATTGGCACGCACTTGCGCCGGCACCACGGCCGGCCTGCCACCGGCTGGATCGGCAGCGCGCACGTTGCCGTGCACGCGGATAAGCACCAGGAGACAACTTGCGATGACCACGATGAGCAGCAGCTTATGCAAACTGATGCGCTGCATATTCATGATTAACACCTTTGCAAGACATTTTAATCCGCGCAGAAACGGCAATCCATGTTAGGCCACCAGGTTGGTCGCCACTGGCGAGCGGTAGGCTTTCAATGCCGGTACCAACCCCGCCAACAGGGCTACTGCGATTACGAGCAGGATATATACCAGTTCGTTGGCATACCATGGCTCGTCCCAGCCGACCTTGCTCCAGTTTATATGTTGCCCAAGGCGGGCGAAGGTGATGTTTGAACCGATCCACGCCAGCGCGTGAGCGAGTAGCAGCCCCAGCACCGATCCCAGAACGCCGATGATTCCCGCTTCCAGGCAGATCATGGCGACGATCCGCCGCCGGGTGGCACCCAATGCTCGCAGTATGGCGATTTCGCGCATCCGCGCTGCAACTGAATTGTAGATGCTCACCAGGATGGAGATGGCCGCCACCACGGTTACCAGCAAAGAAATCGCCAGCAGTACCCACGTCGCGGGAGTTAAAAACAGTTCAAAAAACTTGCGCATCTCGATGGCGGGATTAGCCGCCTGAAATTCAGTGGCGATCGTCTGGAAATAAAATGCCAGGTTGCTGCCGGCGATCCCCGGGCGGCTCTTGATCAGCACGGCGGAAATTTCCCACGCATCGGCGGGCAACTCCGGAACGATGTTGCCGTTCTGATCGAGCGTATACGCCTCCGGTTCGTCCTCCGCCGGCGCGGTAGCTGCGGCGGCGTCGGGGGAGGGTTTGTTCTTCGCAGGCAAATGAAAGCGCAAGCGCGTTTCGTTCTCCAACGCATCCGGATCAATCCCTGCTGTGCGAAGCACTGCTTCCATCTGGTTCGGTGGAACTGCATTGGGATTGAACCCGCTGGCCAGCAATTTCTGCTGAATCATCCCCACTTCGTGCTCT
>JBBSFP010000401.1:0-2865 GCA_038238625.1 Tepidisphaerales bacterium | reverse complement strand
TCTAATGAGCGGCTTGCTGGCACTTTCACTGACGGGTTGCCAGTACAACAGCACCAAGCCCATTGGTCAGCAAGAAGAATTCAGTTCCGAGAAACCGGGCCCGACCAATGAAGAGCGCATCATGGAAGCTCAGTTCAAGGCCTATGCCGTTAAAGATGGAATGCTTTATGACTACCACTTTGACGGCGAGTATCTCAATTCTCTGGGCCTTACGAAGCTTCACCTGATGGCAACCGCATCGGATCACCCATTTCCAATCGTGGTTTATCTCAACGTGCCGGATGACAGGATCCGGCCGATGCGCCAATTGGCGGCGACCGCTTGCTTGAAAGACTTCGGGCTTCATGAAGAACAGTTCAAATTTGAATACGGTCCCAACCCCAACATGAACAGCCCGGTGGCACCTAACCTTCGCCGTTATGGCAAGACTGAGGACCTTTCCCCGGTGGGCGGAACCGGCCCGGTAGACCAGGGCGGGTCGGCCTCGCAGGCACCCAGTGGGCCCACCGATGGTAAATGAATGCTGATGAGTTAATTATTGTCTTCCGGAGCGGAATGCAGCGAACAACGGGCTGGCGCGGTAGAAACCGTGCCCGCCCGTTTTCGTTTGAGCGATTGATGCGATCCCTACCAGCGCGATGCTGACTGCGGTTGGTATTCACACACTGCGTTTCAACCTCTTGCATATCGCACGATCGATTGGACGATAATGAGCATCATGCACCGTCGCTTTCTGATCATTCCGTTGGCCCTGATTACCGCGGCGGCCGGATGTACTCCCGATGCTGATTGCACGCCCACCAGAATCATCCGCGCGGATGAGCCGGTGGGCATTCAGATTCAGCGCATCGATCCGGCGTTGCGCGGCGCATCGTTTCGGGTATTGCTGGATTTTGAATCGGCTGCCGATTTTTCATTCATTGCCATTGACCCGCCGGTCCCGCCGCCAGCCACCGCCCCTACGCTCACGCATACCGGCCGCGGCGCGATGCCGTTACCGATGGGGTGTCGAGGCTTCTCAGTGAAGCTGGCATCGGTACCATCGCTTAATCAATTCCCAGACCGCTGGACGCTGGTGGGCGGCTATTTCAACAGTCAAAGCGCGCAAAACGTGACCGTCTCTTACGAAGCGGTTGGCATTCCCAGGCTGACGCGCACCGTGCATCTGCCAGCGCGGCATTGGGTGGCGGCGATGCTGGATGTTTCCACGCTGGCAGACCCGAACAATGCGCGACCCCCGGTGGGAGTGTTGCGGTTTCATTTCGACGCACCTTTGGGGCCGGATGCTGTTTATTGTGATGACGTGTTGTTGATTGACAACGACCGCACACTCAGCGACGCCGCTTCGAATGTGGCTGTCGGGGGCATCTCAGCGCCGCATTCGCCCGCAACAATCACTCAGGCGAGTGTGTCGGGCCCTAGTACGAGCGGGATCATGGATGCCGCTGATTCACTATGTGTCAAGGTTCGTGGCCACCACCTGATCATCGATTGCCCAGGATTGTTGCATCTGGATTTGCCTACGGCTGAAGGAAATCCCGAAGGGTGGACCGTGCGGGAGGCGGGCCCGATGCGCGTTCGATTGAGCTGCGATCAGGGGCCGGTGAAGTTTTGGACCATCTATAGTGATGGTCGCGCGTATACCGATGGAAAATTCAAACCGTTGGTGGAGATGCCAGCCCAGGTCGCCGGCCCCCTGATGACACAGCAGTATTCCCCGGCGGATGTGGAAGTGCCACCCGAGCTGGGGCGAATTGACCGCGCCACGGCAGGAGATGAGAACAACGACGCCTACAACGAACAATCGGCGTCATACCGGGTGCTGGCAAACGGGCCGCGCATCCAAGTTATGCTTACGCCGCGCACTCCATGCCTGTTATTTCCGGTAATCGAGATCGCCGGTCTGCCTGCTGGCAAAGTAGTAGGGACGGTAGAGGGGCAGTTGCTCGACAACATCGTTCGCCTGCAGAACGGTCACGTGCTGGTGCAGATTCATTCTGCGCTGGTGCGGCCCACGACCGTGAATATCCGCGTCCAGTAATCTCGAGATGGTGTATTTATTGGCCCCTCCATGTAATCCCACCTTTGCCTTAACTCCATTGCGTTCTGGTCCGAATCATGGTGGGGCGAGTGTGTAAATGTGCGGTCTATACCACGAGCACCGGCCGGGTGACCTGCGCCGTTGCAATGCCAACCCTGGGAGCGGTAAGCGATGCCCGTCAAGTGCGAAGAATACAACAATGTCTGTGTGATCGGGCCGGAAGTCAGTTGGGCCGGGGAAGTCAGCGCGGCGATTCGCAAGCTGGCAATCGAGAATATCGATCAACGTCACATTGTCGACTTTGTGGTCGACATGGAAAAGTGTGAATTCATCGATTCTGAGGGTTTAGAAACACTTCTGTGGCTCAAGAAGCGCTGCGAAGAGCTTTTTGGCCGGATGAAAATCGCCAGCGCCAATGAGAACATTCAGAAGATTCTGGAGATCACGCGGCTGCAGCATCGTTTTGAAGTTCACAGCGATCTACCCGGTGCGCTCAAAACCATTCGATAAGCGAAAATCATGACTGCCACGTACGAACGAAAACCCCTGGGGCAACTGCTGATCGATCGCGGGTTGGTGAAACCCGAGCAGTTGGAGCGCGCGCTCGATGAGCAGCGCCGCTCCAATCACCAAAAACTGCTGGGGGAAGTGCTTATTGAGCTGCGGCTTTGCACCGAAGATCAGATCACCGAATCCCTGGCGCAGGCATATGAAGTGCCATACGCGCGCATCAGCCCCAAGATTGCCGACCCGAAGGTGATCGCGGTGCTGCCCAAGGAATTCCTGGAAAAGCATCAGGTGCTGCCTTTGTATCTGGTGGATGG
>JBBSFP010000400.1:0-2883 GCA_038238625.1 Tepidisphaerales bacterium | reverse complement strand
CACGAACGGCAGCATGAAAAGGAATAAGCCGATCGAATGCATCAACGGCAGGGGGTTTCCGTTAGCCTGCAAAAGCCTATGAGACATCTCGATTTGACTTCCGCCGAACAGGTGCGCCCGCAACCCAGAAATCGCCTGGATCACGAAAATTGAAGTAATCCCATTCCAAAAAAATGCGACCGCCAGCGCCACTGCTGCCGTGGGCAGCGAGCGGCAGGACGCCCGAAGAATAATCCGCTGCCCGTCGTTCTCAATCGTGCAGCCGTTGGGAGCTTTTTGGCTCCGGTCGTCGGCTTTGATGTATTCCGCCAGGTATTGCGCCGATTCTGCAACCGCCCCCAAACGCGACAGCATTCCGCACGCTTGGCATAACGCCACGCCTTCTTCAATGTTGATGTTTTTCAGCAGAAATCGCATCCCGCATTCGGGGCACAGATTCCTAGAAAGCCGATCGTCGGCATCCGGCAGCGCATTGGTCTGGGATTCTTCGAGCATCATCGCACCTGCAAATACCAAGCGATGGCGCAACGGCACTGGTTCGCGATGGCATCAATTCGCGTTTAGCCGGGTTCGGATGTAATCCGCCCGCGCGGCCCGGCGCTGGTCGCCCTCGAGCTTGCGGCCCTGCAGCTTTTGCAAATGAGCGGGCTGGGTCAGCAAAAAAAGCTCGTTGATCGTGCGGATATCCACATCCTTCACCCGCCCCAGGTTGACGCCCATGCGAAGATGGCTCAGCAAAAACAGCGTCTCTTCGCTGGCCATCAACCGCGCACTGCGCAGCACCCCCAAGGCACGGCCAATCTTGTCATCCAGCGCCACCGTGCGGTCGTTAAGCAGCGTGCGGCGGGCGTGGTGCTCATAATCAATGATCTTGGGAATCACCAGGTGCCGAAATTCGCTGATGATCTCCTCCTCGCTCTTGCCCAGCGTGGTCTGGTTGGAGATCTGGTAGAAATCACCCGTGGCTTCGGTGCCTTCGCCGTACAGGCCGCGCACGGCCAGGCGCATGTCCTTTGCGGCGCGGAAGACTTTTTCGATCTCGCCGGTCAGTTTCAGTGCCGGCAGGTGCAGCATCACGCTCACGCGGATGCCGGTGCCCACGTTGGTGGGGCAGGCCGTCAGATACCCGAAGCGCGGATGAAATGCCCATTCGAGTTTGGCTTCAAGCGTATCATCCAGCGCGTTGATTTGTTCCCAGGCCTCTTCCAGTTGCAGGCCGCTGCGCAGCACCTGGATCCGCAGATGATCTTCCTCGTTGACCATGATGGCGACGTTCTCGTTTTCACCAATGGCCACCCCGCGTGCGCCCTCGGCGACGGCGTGCTGCTTGGAGATCATGTGCCGCTCGACCAGCAGTTGCCGATCAATTTCAGGGGCCGCTTCCAAATCAACATAAAGCGTCTGCGGCGAAAGATTGCTCGCCAGCAGGGTATCGCGGATGCGAATCTCCAGACTTTGCCGCTGCGCTCGGGTTGCTCGGCTGAGGAACGGCAAACCGTTGACGTTGCGCGCCAGCCGAATGCGAGATGAGATCACGATCTCGCTCATCGGGCCATTGCCGCGGAGCCATTCACCGGCGTGGTTGGTCAAATCGCTGAGTTTCATGCGTGGTAATGACTCGCTTAGTTGTTAAACATCCCCGGCAAAAATTGGCCGCATCGTGCGGTCATTCATTGAGCTTCGGCTTGCCGGATGGCGTCCCGCAGCTCGGCGGCACGCTCGTAGTCTTCGGTTTCCACCGCCTTCTGCAATTCCTTTTTGAGTTTTGCCACATCCGGACCTTTTTTTTTCCGAGGCTGAATCGCGGTTGTGGCACTGTCTGCTGCTGGCGCTCCCGCCGCGGTGCCATTGCGAATCGGCACCTTGCCGCTATGGTGCGTCGCCCCTTCATGGGCCCGCTGTAGCAATGGAGTCAGATCTTTTTCAAAGAGTTCGTAGTCGTGCTGGCATCCCAGCAATCCATGCTGACGAAACTCGCCCCAGGTGATGCCGCAATGCTCGCAAGCATGGGTCAATTCCTTGGTCAATCCTGAATGCGTCATCACGAAATTAGTCAACAGCTCATTGATCGGGGTGTGGCCTTTGACCTGCAGCCCCTCGTTTTGAGCCGCGCATTGTTCGCACAAGTGTTTCTCGATTTTTTTACCGCCCTTGATCTCGGTGAGATGCACGGTCGCGGGTTTGCTGCAGTTATCACATTTATAGCTCATTTTTGCTCCACTGCTGAATGTCTGCCATCGCGGGTGGCATCAAGCTCTTCGCATGCAATCGTATTTCTGCCTTATTCGCCGGTCAACGAGTCACCGATCAGCGAGTCACCGATCAACGAAGCAATTGCTGCCGTCAAGAATACAGGGCCGAATTCGTCGGTGTCTCCCACACCTCGACGCTGAGGAGTTTCACCTGCTTCGGAAGCCACAGCGTACGACCAATGTGCATGGCCACATTCTCAGCCGAGGGATTCTTATCGGCGAACGATTGAAGGTCATTGAGATGTCGATTATTCATAGGCTCCAACACATTATCGACTAATCGCTCCAATTCGTGAAAATCCATGACCACCCCGATCGCGTCCAGCACCTCGGCAACCACCGTTACCTTCACGACCCAGTTATGACCATGCAGCGATTCCAACGTTCCATCATAGAGTTGCAATTGATGCGCGGCTGAAAAAGTACGCGTGGTGCTGATTTGGAACGGCATCACCAGTAATCGTATCGGCGGAGGGAACTTAATTCACTCTGGCGGCAATCCGGTGGGTCCGGTAGAAACGCATCATTCACGTCCGAATCAGGTTTCATAGAAAGTGCAGATGAAGATGGCAGAACAATCTGATGCAATCGTCTTTTTCGGAGCCACCGGTGACCTGGCCTATAAAAAAAT
>JBBSFP010000399.1:0-2898 GCA_038238625.1 Tepidisphaerales bacterium | reverse complement strand
TAATTCTGCGGCGGCGCACTAACATTCCATAACCCTATGGCCAAACAAGAACCGATTGAACTCGAAGCCGAAGTCACGCAAGCCCTTCCCAACGCGATGTTTCGCCTGAAGCTCGACTCCGGGCATGAGGTCATCGGACATATCTCCGGGAAAGTGCGCAAGAACTTCATCAAGATTGTGCCTGGGGATCGCGTAAAAGTTCATATGACCCCCTACGACACCAGCAAAGCGCGCATCGTGTATCGACAAAAGGGACCGACGGTTTAAAGCAGCGGTAGTGAACCGGCTTTTCAATTTAAAGCGAGCGATCGCATGGATGCGAAGCTGACTGTCGGTGAACCGCGCGTCATCATTTCCAGAAACGCCATTTTACATAATGCGGCCCTGCTGCGGCGGTTATTACAGCCGTCGTACCCGCGCATTGCAGAAAACCAACCCCGCCTCGCACGCAAGCGTCTGTGTGCAATGATTAAAGCCGATGCCTATGGGCATGGGTTTGGTGTCGTCGTCGATGCACTACAAAATTTCGCGGTGGATGAAATCGAAGCGCCGGTCGTGGACATGCTGGCGGTGGCAAGTATCAGCGAAGCCGAGCGGCTGCCGCACACAGAGCTGCCGGTGCTGATCTTTCGCCCGGTGGAGAATTGCTACCTGGGTCGCCAGCGCCAACAGTTGGAAATGGCAATTCGCAACCGATGGGTACTCACGATCTGCAGCGCCGCTGCCGCCGAGGATGTGGCACGCATCGCGGTGAGCTGTTCAAGGCGGGCGCTTATCCAGGTTTTTATTGATACCGGGATGACACGCTCTGGGGTCGGCTGCGATCAGGTGGATCATCTGTTGCAGGTGATTGAAAACCACGCATCGCTCAAGCTCGTGGGGCTGTGCACGCACCTGGCCCTGTCAGAGGCGGCTGAGCATCAGACAACCCACCAGCAGTTGCAGCAATTTCACGCCGCCACCGATGGTCCGGCAAAACATTTTGGCGCACGGGTGCTGCGGCATGTGGCCAACTCCGGGGGAATGTTCTTCCATCGCGATTCTCATTTCGACATGGTTCGCCCTGGCATTGCGCTTTATGGGATTGATCCGACTGGTAAGCCGTCGGTGGACCGCCCCTTGCAGCCAGCTTTGCGCTGGACCGCCCCGCTGATTGATGTGCGCGAGGTCAAAGCCGGTGCGGGAGTCGGCTACGGCTTAAGTTGGCGCGCCGAGCGCGATACGCGCATTGGGCTGATTCCCGTCGGGTATGCCGATGGTTACTTGCGATGCTTCGGTAATGCCGCCATGATGCTGGTGCACGGAATTTCGGTGCCGGTGGTTGGGAATGTCAGCATGGATCTGACCACCATTGATCTGGCCGGGGTGCCCCATGCGGTTGTGGGCGATGAGGTGACGCTGCTTGCCAGCGACCCGTTGTCCCCTGCCAGCGTGTATGCCCTGGCGAAGATCGCCAATACGATTCCGTATGAAATCCTTTGCCGCATTGGAGCGCGGATTCATCGTGTATCCGCCGAGGCGGAATCGGAATCGACGGGTGTCGCAACCGCCGAGGAAATTGATTCCGACGACACCGACGATCACGACGACCTGGACATAACTTAACGTCCAAAACAATCTGGAGATTTAGCACATGTATCCTGGTTTAGACATTTCAAACATGGTTTGCCTGGTAACGGGCGGCACCAGCGGTATCGGGCGCGCGATCGCATTGGGGTTTGCACAAGCGGGCGCAAAGGTGGTTGCGGGCTCCACTAATCCAGACAAGGTTTCGGCCATTAAAAAGGAACTGGGCAGCGGGCACGACGCAGTCCAGTTGGATGTAGCCGATGCCAGCAGCGTTCAGGCGGCTGTTGATCACACGCACAAAAAGTTTGGCCGAATCGACGTCATGGTGAACGCAGCTGGCGTGATCAAGCGTCAGCCAACCCTTGAAATGCCGGTGGAAGAATTCGAACGGATCATTCGCGTGAATCTGACCGGGGCATTTCTGATCTGCCAGGCCGTCGGCCGGGTGATGAAAGATCAGAGTCCCAACGCGCGCGGACAGCGTGGTTCGATCATCAACATTGCATCGCTCACTTCGTTTGTGAGCCTGGTTGAAGTGACGGCCTACAGCTGCTCCAAGGGCGGGGTGCTGTCGTTGACCCGCAACCTCGCCAACGAATGGGCCAAGTACGGCATTCGCACCAATGCGATCGCGCCGGGTGTATTTCCGACAGACTTAAACCGCCCGCTGATCGAGGGAACCCCGCGCGGTAAGTGGCTGCAGCAGCACACGCCGCTCGATCGGTTCGGTGAAGCCGAGGAACTGGTGGGCGCGGCCATCTACCTTGCCAGCCCATCCAGCAGCTACACCAACGGCGAGACCATTGTGATCGATGGTGGGTTTCTCACGCGAGGCGTGTGAGTTTCATGCACCGTCAAACCTTCGCCTGCGGATTTTTATTCAGCACAGATCGCCGACGGGTTTTGCTGATCCGAAAGCGGCGGCCGGCCTGGCAGGTGGGGAAACTCAACGGGATCGGGGGGAAGATCGAGCCGAGCGAGTCGCCAATACAGGCAATGGAACGCGAATTTTTTGAAGAAGCACAGTTGAGAATAACGGGGTGGCAGGAAGTGTTGCAGCTCAAGGGGAGTGATTGGCAGGCGCACTTTTTTCGGGGATTCGGGGCCGTCGATGATGGGCAGGCCGGAACGGACGAACTGCTTGAGATTCATCCTGCTGACCCCGTGCCTGCTGATGTGATCCCCAATTTGCGGTGGATGATTCCACTCATGCTGGATGAGGAACCCATGGGCGGTAAATATGCAATTCAAATCCCACACTCCCTCCCAGCGGCGTATCAAAGTTAACGAATCACTGATTGGCCGAGGGGGCGGTGGCGGGCTGCTCAG
>JBBSFP010000398.1:0-2898 GCA_038238625.1 Tepidisphaerales bacterium | reverse complement strand
GGGGAGCTGGTGCGGGTGTTGGAGCCGGCGCGGGAGCTGGGGCCGGCGCGGGGGCCGGGGATGGTGTCGGTGTCGGTGTGGGATCGGGGGTCGGATCAGGCGTGGGAGTGGGTGTCGGATCGCCCACACCGGTGCCGTTACCGTCATCGCCGGGGTTTTCCATCTGGCGGTGGTGATGATGCCGGCCCGCTGGGATCACCGTGCCGGTGGCGCGGCCCAGGCGGCCCTTGGAATCAATTACCTTGAATTCCAGCGACATCGGCGTGCCGGTCAGGCCACGCGTGTGGGTGGAGTCAAACGCGGTGGCCATCAACGTGTGATCGCCGACCTTCGGCGTCCAGGCGCGGTAGTGACCCGCTGTGGCCTTCCCGACCAGCACAAAAGGCGTGCTCGTATTCACATGTGCGGCGGCTTTATCGTAGTTGAACTTCACGGCGGCCGTGTCGCTGCTCGCATTGGCGCGCACATTAACGTGCCTGGTCGGCAAGGTTGCGAGGTTAATAGTCGAGCCGTTGGTCAGGGTGCGAATATCGCGGCCCGTGTCGGCGTTGACCAGTGTGAGGCTGCTGATGGCAGCCGACAAAAGCTGCCGATTTTCGAGAACTTCCAGTTGTTGATTGTTGGTCTTGCGGGCGATCTTTCCATTGCGCCTGGTGGCCGACATTGCCGGCGCGGGAGCAAAAGGAGAAGCGAATGATTCAGCCATCAGATTGCTAATTTCGGGGAGGGAAAGTCGGTTGCCGGAGGAGGTTTGTTTGTGGGACTTCTTCATCATGGGTGAGGCTCCTTGTTTGCTGGGCATTCCCCAGGGGGCAGGTCCGGTGAACACCACCGGTATAAGCAACGGGGTTGGATTCGACGAAAACGCAGGGGTTCTTGAGCAATGGTTTGCACAAGGTCGTGATTTATGAAAAATTTGGCGTGTGACAGATACCCTGGGTTCGGCATAAAGCGAACCAACGGTACAGGCCAAATCATTGGCAGGTCATGGCAACCGAAAACCGCCGGGGGGGCGCGTTGACAATCGTCAAACGATCAGGTGCGGTGGGGGAATCGGCATCGCATTCATCGCAATACCAAGGGCCGCACCATAGCCGCCATAGCCCAAAATGGATGGACTCTAAAAGGTTATTTGCGACAAGACCCGGCCTCGGGGGAAAAACAACAACAGCCGGGGTATAACGCCCGATTGACTCTCCTCGCCGTTGAGTCGTCAATCTTCTTATCGCCGGGTGATTCGAACCGCGTCAATCGGCAACGACATCTCAATCGTTGCAATCTTTTCGGTTCGACCGACGACAAGCGCGTGCTTGCCGCGATTCGTAAGGCGACGTCAACCTATCATCCTTTGCAAAAATGAAAAGCGCAAATTCGCTACAATTGAAAAAAATTGCCTAACCTGTTGTTGCGATTGCAGAAGAACCCATTTACCCGGTGGTACCGCAGCGCGAGGGAAACCTTTCCGCCGGGTCATTACAATGTGCCAATGAACAAATACACCGATTGCCTGGAAAACCTGATGAGCCGCCTTTCAGATTTACCGGGCATCGGCAATCGATCTGCAGAGCGCATCGCTTTCCATCTGCTGAAGGAGCCACCCGAAAAGGCGCTGGCGCTTGCCGAAGCGCTGCGAGACATTAAGACCCGTATTCGCCATTGTTCGGTCTGCTACAATCTTACGGAAGCGGATCCGTGTAATATCTGTTCCAACCCATCGCGTGATGCGGGCGTCGTCTGTGTCGTCGAGCAACCCAAGGATCTGCTCAATCTGGAAGGCACCGGGATCTATCGCGGCGTGTACCATGTGTTGCTAGGACAGATCTCGCCCCAGCGAAACGTTGGGCCCAGCGACCTCACCATTGATGCACTGATCAGCCGCGTTGCGGCGGGAACGGTGCGTGAGATGATCATGGCCACCAACCCCACACTGGAAGGCGACGGCACCGCCCTGTATATCCAGAGCCTGTTGGCCTCGTATCCCAACGTGAGCGTGACTCGGCTGGCGCGCGGATTGGCCACCGGCGCGCAGATCGAATACGCCAACGGAAAAATGCTTTCCGATGCCATCGCCGGTCGGCAGAAGATGTGAACAAATAAGAACCATCGACTGACGTTCAAGGACCTCAGGGGAAGGTGCAGAGGAGATTTTTCATGAGCGGCGCGTTCCCCTCGCCCGATCCATCCCGCGGCAGCCAGACCGGTGGATTAGGATTGGAATATCAGACCACGCCCACCCACAGCGGACCGGGTGATTTGCGCAATCAATCCGCTACCTCTCCCGGTGATTTCACTGGCGGTGTAGTGCCGTCCGCCGGAAGTGTCAGCATCGCCGATCCCAACTATCCACCGGCGAGTGTTGCTCCCGATGAGGAGGACGATTCATTTAATAATCGTCCGCCCTCGAAGTGGGTGGTCTTCATCGGGCTGGGGGCCGCAATCGCGCTGGCGGTCGTTTGTTTCTGGAGCCTGTATACCGAATCGCGCGGCCAGCACCCACCGGATACTGTCATCAGCGTTTTCAACGGGGGACCCGCCTATGAAGGGGCGGTGACCGTGGTGGAGGGACATCAGGACAACAAGGCACCGGTGCATCTCGAGACCGAATATCACGACAACGTTAAGCACTCCCTGCGCATGTTCCTTCATGCCGGGGTGTATCGTGTCTACCTGGAATTCCCCAACCGTGCAGGGCGCGTAGAAGTCCCCGGCGAATTTAAGATCGGGCCGAACAAGGCGGCACAGTCCGGCCGGGTAGAACTTCCGACCACACCCAAACCCACGACCCGGGGAACCTGATGGAACTTGATAAAAAAGGTTCGACCGCGCCGCCGGTGGTGTTGGTCACCGAGGGATCGGATGCTAAGCCGCTGCAGTGGCTGCGCGACCATGCGCATGTGG
>JBBSFP010000397.1:0-2912 GCA_038238625.1 Tepidisphaerales bacterium | reverse complement strand
TCGTGGCTATCGGCATCGCGATGATTGGAGCGTTGATGATGGCGCTGTTCGGCGACGTGCGGGTCGTGGTTGATGATGTCACCGGCATGGTGTCAACGGGCATTGGATCAATCCGTCGCAATCGGCGGTTTGATGCGACTGCCGTAAAGCGAATTGTGGTTGAAGATTCAAGCACGAACGATGACGGCGCTCGTAAAGTGATTCGTCTGGAAGCAAATCGAACCATCAAATTCGCTTCCTTTCTCACGAGCGCGCGGAGGGCCTGGATGCTGATTACGCTGCGGCAGTTGCTGCTGCTGCCTCCACCGTTGGGTACCCACGTCTAACCCCTACCTGCGTCCACGGCTATTTCTTAGAATCGGTTACATGATTCACCCGCACGCTAGTGCAAAACTTCCCGCATTTCTGCGATGGACGCCCACGGGCCGGGTGGTGGTCTTCATGCTCTCGGCGGCATCGATCTGGTGCCTGCTGGCGGAAATGTATGGGCTGTGCGACATGCGCACGTTCTTTATTGCCATTCTGCTACCGGCCACGATCGCGCTTTACGGGATGGCGATCCTGGATCGAATCAAGGGCGATGGCCGATTGTTTCGCGCGGTCATGATCGGCACCCTCGGCGGCTTGGTGGCGGCGGTGGCCTATGACCTCTTTCGCCTGCCGTTTGTATTTTCCAATGCTTGGGGGTTAGGACGGTTGGGTATTCCGCAGATGCCGCTGTTCAAAGTATTCCCTCGTTTCGGGGCGTTGATTCTGGGGCAATCTGTGGAACAGGGCGTCGCGCAGGGGCAGGCGGGGTTTGCCTGGGGTAAAGGATATCCGTTGGCCGCCCATGTACTGGGGTGGATGTATCACTTCAGCAACGGGGCGACATTCGGCGTGATGTTCGCAGCCTGCTACAGCGGGGCGCGCGAGGCATGCCGCGCCCATAAGGAGAAGAAGTGGAAACCTATGGCGGCGGGAATCGCCATGGCGGTGGGGCTGGAAATCTGCCTGCTGATTTCCCCCTACGTCTCGTTTTTCGGTTTGAAAACCACTCCGCTCTTTGTGATGGTGACGCTATCGGCCCATATCGTCTTCGGGATTGCGCTGGGGCTCTACTATGCCTGGCACTCGGGTCATTGGAAATTATTGCCGGAACATTGGATGTCGACGCCCGTCTAAAATGCGCTAGCGGGAATTCGACTGACCTTTATTTGCCAGTGGCGTATAATCACGCCTGTTCAGGAACCCGCTGGTGTTAGACCCATAGCGGGTTCGATTTGGGAGGATTCATGAGCCGGCTTGATCGACATGTTAGCGCCGTGCGGATGCGGCTTACGCTGCACCGTTTTGTACAGGGTGTGGTGTGGGCACTGTTTGCGCTGGCGTGCGCAGCGGTGATTACGATCCTGTTGGAGCGCGCTATCGGGCTGGTGATTTTTGTCAGCCGGGGAGCAGTGATTATTGCTGGGAGCCTGGCGGTGATCGCCGCCATGACCTGGGCGCTGATTCGGCGACCGAGTCGGCAAGCGGCGGCGGTGGCGATCGACAACAAGCTCAATCTCAAAGAAAAATTCAGCACTGCCCTGTATGTGCGGCCCAGGGATGATCTATTCGCCCAGGCCGCGGTACGCGATGCCGAACACACGGCTGATTCAGTGCAACTGCACAAGCAGTTCCCGATGCCTAAACCGCGTGGATCGGCTGCGGCTTTTGTGGCGATGCTGGTGGCCGTCGGTGCCTACTACTGGATCCCGGGTGACTGGGATTTGTTGGGTCACAAGGCCGCGGTGCGGCAGTCGCAGGAGAAAAAAGCCGTCGCCACTGCCACTCACAAAGAAATCGACGATGTGCTCAAAATTACTGCCGATATGCCGCCCGCGCTGGCGGAGCGCGGCGACATGAAGCAACTGATTGCCGACCTTAAAAACCTATCACAGCAAAAGGAAATTGCCGACCCCAGGGGCACGCATCGAAAGGCGATTCAAACTCTCGAAAAGGTGGACCAGGCGTTGGCGGAAGCGAAGGAAAAAGAGCGCGTGCAACTGGTCGATCAAAAGCGTTTTTTCAATCGACTGTCGCTGGGTGGCGATGAGAAGAACCCGTTGTCGCAGGCGGTGCATGATCTGCAGCAGGGGGACACGCAGTCGGCCATCGACCAGATCAGCAACGTTGCGAAGAATTTCCAGAATCTCGATGCCACTGACAAGCAGGCCACGCAGGAACAGATGGATAAGCTGGCCGAGGAGCTTAAGGACATGGCACAAAGTCCGAAGCTGAAGAACGACATCGAAAAAAACCTCCAGGATCTGGGTGCTTCCCAGGCCCAGGCGAAGCAGATGAGCGATCAGATGCAGCAGGCCGCCAATGGTGATAAGCAGGCGATGGACGATCTCAAGAAACAGGCCGATCAGTTGACACAGAAGATGAACAATGGGCAGGGCCCCACACCGCAACAGCAGCAACAGATTCAGCAGGCGATGCAGAAAATGCAGTCGCAGGCCAATTCCGCGGCGCAGGCGGACAAGATGGCGCAAGCCGCGCAGCAAATGGCCGATGCGATGAAGCAAATGCAGCAGAACCAGACCGGGCAAAACGGCCAGCCCGCCAACGGGCAGCAGGGTGGTAACCCGCAGGCGAATCAACAGCAGCCGACGCAAACCCCCGGGCAGCCGGGCGGCCAGACTGCTGGACAGCAACCCGGTCAGAATCCGCAGCAGACCGCCAGTGCGCAACAGCCGGGTCAGGGCCCCACGCCCGGCCAGCAGGCGCAGGCACCCGGCCAATCGCCACAGCCGGGCCAGGCTCCCGGACAGCAGCAAGGTCCCGGACAGCAACAGGGTCCGGGCCAGGGTCCTGGCCAGCAGCCCACGGCCGGTGCCGGTCCACAAGGTGCCCAGCCCGGCGCGGGTGGAACACCGATTGCCGGC
>JBBSFP010000396.1:0-2917 GCA_038238625.1 Tepidisphaerales bacterium | reverse complement strand
GGTGAATGTGAAATTCACAGCGCTTCTGCTCGGCCCGATCATCGCGCTGCTGTTGTTCATGCGGGCTTTAATGGGTGGTCCCTGGGAATGGATGGGATTCACCATGAGCCGCAAGAGGGGCCGAGTCGGCGCGTCGCTGGCCTTTTGTCTGGTGGCCATGCTGGTGACCTACGCTGCCATCTGGGCCAGCTATGGTTTTCGTTTTGCTGCGACGCCCGGTACCGGGCCGGCACTCAACACCAGCGCTTTCGCCAGGGGCCCGCAGAGCTACACCATCGGGACCAACGGCGGGGGCGATCTCAATAAAGAACTCGACGCATTTCGCCGCGCGGCCCCATCGGCGACGGCGCGGGCGCTGCTCTTCCTGGAAGATCACCATCTCTTCCCGCAGGCATGGACGGCGGGCATGGTGTACAGCCACGCATACTCGATGTTCCGATCCAGTTTTGAGAACGGAAATATCAAGCTGCGTGGATCGTGGTACTACTTTCCGATGGCGATGGCATTTAAGGAACCGGTGGCGACGCTGGTGGCCATGGTGGGTGCAGCGGCGCTATTTATGGGAATCGCAGCGCGCCACGTGGCCCGCCGTCGGTCTAATCCGCAACCGGGTATGAGCCCCGGAGTGTGGACAGCGGCATGCCTGATCATTCCGTTAACCGGATATCTGGTTGCCCTGATGGCATCGCACCTGAACATCGGTTATCGCCACGCCCTGCCGTTGATGCCATTCATCCTGGTTGGCATCGGTGTGGCCGCCAGCGTGATTTGGCAAATGCGGGCGCACGTGGGCAGGCTCGCAATCATCGGGCTGGGCTTAGCGCTCCTGGCTGAGTCGGCGCAAGCCTGGCCGGATTACATTCCCTTTTTCAACACCATGTCCGGCGGTGCTCGCGGGGGCATTCGACTGCTGGGGGATTCAAATATCGATTGGGGACAAGACCTGATCGCGCTGGCAAAGTGGCAAAACGAGCATCCCGGACCGCGCCTTTTCCTGCAATATTTCGGAACCGCGGATCCCAAATTTTATGGCATCCGCTACTTCGATCCCAATGACGAAAAAAGCCCGCCGATGCGCAACGGCGATGTGGCTGCCGTCAGCGTAATGCAAATCCAGCTTTACGTTTGCAGCACCAGCAAGGCCCCGTTTGCGTCGCTCTCTAATTTAGACCCTAAGCCAAAACAGGTCTTGGGTGGTTCGATTTACCTTTTCTGGAATGATGAAAATGATGCTGTCAGTGGTCATCCCGCTTCTAAATGAAGAAGGCAATCTCCGGGAATTGCACCGGCAACTGGTGGCGGTCTGCGCGCGCATCGGGTGTCAGAAACACATCATTTTTGTCGACGATGGCAGCACCGATGGATCCGCGCAAGCGATTCGCGAGCTGGCGGCGAGCGATCCCGATGTTGCGGGGATTCGCCTTTCGCGGAACTTTGGCCACGAAGCGGCGAGCACCGCGGGCCTGGATCAATCGGTGGGTGATGCCACCATCCTGATGGATGCCGATTTGCAGGACCCTCCGGAAGTAATCATCGACATGATCGCTCAATGGCGGCAGGGGAGCGAGATTGTGTACGCCGTCCGCCGCCATCGCCAGGGAGAATCCATTTTCAAGCGCAGCACATCATGGCTCTTTTACCGAATGCTCAACCGTTTGTCGGACGTGCCCATTCCCATGGATACCGGGGATTTTCGCCTGATCGATGCCAAGGTGTTGGCGGCGTTGCGGCAGTGCCGCGAACAGGACCGCTTCGTGCGCGGGCTGGTGGCGTGGGCGGGTTTTAAAACATCGTCAGTCACGTATGACCGGCCCGCGCGCAACGCGGGGGAAACCAAATATCGCCCTCTGAAATTGTTGTTGTTGTCGCTCGATGCGGTGGTCGGGTTCTCAATTAAACCGCTGCGATTCGCAACCGCTATCGGTTTCTTTGTAACCATCTTCAGCTTGTTGATGGTGCTGGTGCTGGTGATTCAAAAGTTGTTTTTTAGTTTTCCTTACAGTGGATATGCGTTGCTGGCGTCCGGTTTATTTTTCCTGGGCGGGGTGCAGATGCTGATGCTGGGAATTTTTGGTGAATACATGGGCCGCACCTATCGCCAAACGCAGGCCAGGCCGTTGTATCTTGTTACCGAGACTATTACGGGCAGAAAACCGGCCACGGTATTGGAAAGCACCTGATATGCACGAAGCCTTATACGCAGAGATGTTTGAGATGGAGCAGCGGCACTGGTGGTTTGCCGCCAAGCATCGCATCGTGGGCACTTTGCTGCGACGCTATTTGCCGGAAATAGAAAATGGCAAGGCCCGCATCGCCGACCTTGGTTGTGGCTGCGGGATGATGCCATATATTTTGACGAAAGACTTTGGATATGACGTGATCGGAGTGGATGCTTCTCCGGAAGCAATCGCCTTCGGCACAAAGCGGGGCGTGCGCATCGAACAGGGGATGCTGCCGGCCCCGCTGCCTTTGCCAAAAAATTCCTTCGATGTCGTGCTGCTGCTGGATGTGCTGGAACACCTCGATGAAGATCGTGCCTCGGCCGAGGCAGGGGCGAGTTTACTCAAGCCCGGGGGCATCATGATCTGCACCGTGCCGGCATACCAGTGGCTCTGGTCGAAGCGGGATGAGCACCACGAGCATCGTCGTCGATATGCGCGCCAGCAGTTCAAAGCATTATTTGATCAGCCGTCGCTCAAGCTGGAAATGCTGAGCTACATGAACACGTTTTTGTTTCCGCTCGCTGCTGCGGGCCGCCTGGCATCCCGCTGGCGGGGCTCCGATGGGATGATGGATCTGCACGTCCCACCGATGCCGGTGAACGTGATGCTGCGCACGATATTTTCCTCCGAGCGATCATTGCTGGGCCGGTTGTCGTTGCCCTTTGGCCTCAGTCTGGTCGCGGTGGCGCGCAAGC
>JBBSFP010000395.1:0-2917 GCA_038238625.1 Tepidisphaerales bacterium | reverse complement strand
GAAGCCGATGCTACCGCGCTGGATTTGCTTCGGAAGAAATTAGGGGGTGCTTCCAACGAAAAATTGAGCTTTCTGCCATTTATTTCCTCCGCCGTCTGCCGGCTGCTGTCGGGCCGGTGTGGCGAAGAGTTCCGCAAGCTCAACAGCCGGGTGGACGATGAAAAGCAGGAGGTAGTGCAATACCGCGCGGTGCATCTGGGAATTGCCGCGGACACAGAGAACGGTTTGATGGTCCCGGTGATCAAGGATGCTGATCGCCTGGGGGTTCTAGAACTTTCTCGCCAGATCTCACAGTTAGCACAAATGGCGCGTAACCGAACCGCATCGCCCGGCGAGTTAATGGGTTCAACGTTTACGATCAGTAACTTCGGCTCGCTGGCGGGACGGTTTGCCACACCAATTATTAATTACCCGGAAGTGGGCATTCTCGGTGCGGGGCGCGTGCGAGAAGCGGTTGTCGTTCGCAATGGAATGATGGGTGTTGGAAAGGTGCTACCGCTGAGCCTTGTCGCCGACCATCGAGTGATCGACGGAGCCACCGTGGTTCAGGCATTGGCGAAGCTGATCGAGCTTTTGCAAAATCCCGAAGAACTGCTGGCCCCAGCGCGATAGTCGCATGCAGCCGACAGGGCACGACGATCAGGGAAATGGATCGTCAGCGGCGCGCTCGCTGTGCCAGTTGTTTCCAGATCGCACTTCCGAGCATGACACCGGGCATTTCGATGAGGCTGAAGCTGACGTAGGAAATTGCAACGCTCAATGCAAGGACCATCAAACCTGTAAGGGTCAAATCCATCGCCGGTCGTGTCGGCAGACCAGCGCGATGGCACAACCTTAGCAACGGCTCGATCAAGGGCTGGTGCAGCAGGTACAGCGAATAGCTCGATATCCCGATCGGAATGAGCCATCGCTCCCATATTTTCGGCGCACGGAAGCAGTGAATGTACTGTTCCAAAGCCACTGCGAAGGCAAACGCCCATATCTTATCGTGGAAATAGCGGGTCGGAACAAACACGATGGCGACCATCGCTGTTAACCATATCACGCCGCATTTCCACGGGGCAAATGTAAAACAGCGCCGGCGGTTCACCCAGTAATCTGCGATCAGGGCACCCCAACACCAGTTCACCCAGGTCATGAGGGGCGATGCGATCCATGCGGGTGACTGGCTGGCGAACAGGCTTAATGCCACCTGTGTGGTTCCACTGATAATGATTGCCGCAAGCATCGCCGCTTTTACTCCAAAGCGGTCGCTCAGAAAAAGGAAAAGCACCGGATACATCAGGTAGAATTGCCACTCGACACCCAGGCTCCAGAATGAGCCGTTGATGGAATAGAAGTAGCGATCGAACAGGTTGTGCAAGAGCAGCAGATGTGCCACCAGGTCGCCGCGACCATTGATGCCCGGCCTTTCAGGAAGGAGGCGGGCAAGCGCCAGCAGCGCTGCCAATACGACCAGGTATCCTGGATAGATGCGCCACAACCGCCGCCACATGAAGTTCAGCAGATTAAATCTGCCGCCCGGCTCACGCTTGCGTGCCTGCAAAACTGAGAGGTGAATGCAAAATCCGCTGATGACAAAAAACAGTGTGACCCCGACGTCACCCAAGGGTAGAGCGAAGAAAATCCAATTCCAGCGGCCGCTGGACTCGATGTTCTGATGCAGCACCAGCCAATGATTCCATGTCGTGAGAAACCGGTTATGGCCGTGGACCACTTCAATCAGGTGGAACCCGAACACCGCCAGGATCGCAACAGCGCGCAGCACATCAAGCTGCCAAAGGTGACCGGGTTGCCGGACTTTCATCGGCGCAGTCGGCTGCAAGGTGCACGTGGGATTCAGGGCCATAGTGCTCATGATTGTTTGCCAACATACCGGCGGAGATGAGCCAACATCTCAACGTTACCCCGGGCACCCCTGACAGGGCTCGCAGTCATTCCGATCAGGCTAAACCCTATCGCTGCGATTTCTTTCTGCACGCCGGCTACTACCTGTTCGACCATTTCGGTCGGCAGCACCCCTTTTTTTAACAGCGTTGCAGGCGATTCATAGTGCGGCTTAATGAGCGTAATGACATCACCGTCGTCGGCGAGCATCCGCGCCGCGGCGGGAAGGATATGCCGCTGCCGGGTCCAGGCAACGTCAATCGTGACCAGCTGCATTTGCTCGGGTAGGGTTGCGTGCATGGCATTGGTGCGTTCCATCACGACTACGCGTGGATCTTTGCGCAGTTTCCACTCCAGCGCGCCATATCCGGTATCAATCGCATATACGCGCAATACCCCTTGTTGTAACAAACAGTCCACGAACCCACCTGCATTGCTCCCCAGATCAGCGCACACGCATCCACTTACCGTAATGCCAAAAACGGACAATGCATGCTCCAGTTTTTGTCCGGCCCGCGATACAAAATCCATCGCACCAGTGTAACCCCGCCCCCGCCGGCGCGTCATGATCACATGGAAGCTTTGCACGCCCGGGTGTAAAAATGTGGGCTGGCCCAAGGAGATGACATGGCAAAGGCAAGTGTTGATCCCACCGAGCTGCGTCGATTCGCCGCTGACCTGAATCGTTTCAACAATGACCTGCAAGGGCTCGTCGGAAGCTTAAATGCGAAGATGCAGGCATTGGAGCAAAGTTGGCGCGATCAGGAGCAGCATAAGTTCACCGAGCAATTCAACCAGACCGTAAAAGTGCTGGGGGGGTTTCTCGAAGAGTCGCGCACGCATGTACAGTTCCTTGGTAAAAAGGCCACGCTCATCGAAGAATACCTCAAGGCACGCTAGAAGCGCGGGAGTGATCTATGGCCAGCTATGCGCGCGTGGAATCGGTGGATGCCATCAAGGCATTCCGCATCGCGCTGATTAAATTTGCCGAGGCATGTAATACCGCGCTAGGCGATGCGGATGGGGAGCT
>JBBSFP010000394.1:0-2936 GCA_038238625.1 Tepidisphaerales bacterium | reverse complement strand
CGAGGGGGGGGGCGGCGGCAAGGTCGATCAGCGTGGGGCCGATGTCCATAAGATTACAGATGGCCGCCGAGCGCGTGCCCGGGGCGATGGTACCGGGCTGGCGGGCGATGAAGGGAATGCCGACGGCTTGCTCGTAAAAAGCGCCCTTGGCCCACAGTCCGTGATGGCCGGCCATCTCGCCATGATCGGAGAGGTAGATGACGAGGGTGCGTTGGTCGAGGCCGGTCTCTTCGAGGGTTTGCAGGATTCGCCCGACGTTCATATCCAGCAATTCGCAGAGGGCGTATGAGGCGGCGCGGGCGGCGCGGATGGTTTTTTCCGCCAGCGGCTCGAGCAGGCCGCGCGTTTCGCGCAGGCGGGTAACGGCCGGTGGCTGAACGGTTTCGACTTCGGGAAGGGTGACGCGATCATAGTAATAATCGAAGAGATTTTTGGGGGCGATGTAGGGGTTATGCGGCAGCAGAAACCCGGCGACCGCAGCAAACGGGCGGCCCGCCGTGCTGGCGTGAGCGCGCAGATATTGGCACGTCGCATCCATCACGTGGGTATCGAACCATTGATAGTAGGTGGTGCCGGTCCCGGCGATCTCGACCGACAGTCGGCTCTGGCTGGCGGATTCCGAAGAGTAGCGCGTCCAGGCCTTGCTCGCCGGGATAGAAACGCCCGGCGGGGTGGCGCTGGATTCCCCCAGCGGGCGGTTTTCAAACCCATGCCGGTGGTCATCGCCCACGAAATGCATGCGGCCAATAAGTGAGGTTTCATACCCGGCAACCGTCATGACATGGGCCCATGTGGGGATGGCTGATGAGAGGACGTGGGCGTTGTCCCAGGTGCGGTTGTGCGAGGGGGTGCGGCCGGTCATGAAGCTCATGCGGCTGGGAACGCACAGGGGAGATGGGCAATAGGCGCTGTCGAAGCACATGCCCTGCTGCGCGAGGCGATCAAGGTTGGGGGTGCGGACGATCGGATCGCCATAACAGCCGAGCTGGAAGCGGCTGTGCTGATCGGACATGATGATGAGGATGTTGGGGGGCGCGGGGGTGGACATGGAGGGCCGGTTTTTTTGGGGGGGACGGGACACCAGAGGGGAACGGGACACCAGGGTGGCCCGCTACCCGGGGAACGGGGACCGACCCGGGGAGCGGCGACGGTCGACTTTTTAAATCGGGCTATTTCGGACGGCGCGTTATTTTTTGGGGTAGAGCCGCTGCAGTTCTTCGAGGCCACCTTCCCAGGTTTTCTGATGTTGCTGCAAGAGGCTGATCACCTTTTGCTCGGCGGCCAGCAACTCGGCGGCATGTTTGGCGATGGCATCGTAGGTTTTTTCCAGCGATTCCAGATCGAGGCCGCCCTCTTTCCAGTGGGCGTCCATCGCCGAAACGTTTTCCATGGCGGCGATCAGGTGGGACATGGCAGTCACATTTGAGCGATGCTGGGATTCGAGCTTGGCGAGCACCTGTGCGAAGGCCTGCCAATCGCGGCTGATGGTCGTCTCGCGTGCGGCACAGTCTTCCATGAGGGCGGCATTGCGGTCGTCTTCAGGCTTGCGGCCCTCGGCATCACGGGTGGTGTTGAGCAGATCGTTGCAGCGATTAACCGCCAGCTCCATGGCCGACGTGCCAATACGCCAGCCACTGGAATTGTCATCCAGCAGGGGCTGGAGTTTTCGAACTGCCAGCTCAGTTTTAGCGCGGGCAGTGGCCACGGCGATATAGCGTGCTTCGTCCGTATCCTCGGCGCGGGTGTTGGCTGCGACAAGGGTGAGGAAAAGGGCAGCAACGATGCAGGGTAGGGTGCGCAGCATAGATGGCTCCTGTATGGGTCGGGTATTTGGTCGGGCCGGAGTTTAGCACGCGCGGGGTGATGAATCTAACAATTTGATTTCAAAAACTATGGGCCGACATCCGGGCTATGTTGGGAAAGTGATGGCTGGCCCGAAGCGTGGACGCAGCGTAAAATTTTGCCATGTGGTGTCGATGGCATTTGCTGGCGGCGGAGAACACCGAAGTGTTGCACCGGATGATGCCGTGGTTGATGCTGGTGGCGGGGGTGCTGCTGGTAGGGGGCGTGGTGGTGTATCGGGTGAAGAAGTGGATGAATCGGAAGGAGGAATCGGCCGGATCGGCGTTCAACCTGTCGACGATCCGGGCTTTGCACAAGCGGGGGGAACTAACCGATGAGCAATACGAAAAAATCCGGCAGAAAATCCTGCTGACTGCTGCGCTGCCGATGGCCAAGGCCCCGCCGGTGGAAAAGGTGGCGGTGCCGGTGGACTCAGCGGCGGCGTTGGAAGCGGCGTTGCAGGAACAACGGCTAAAGGCGGCCGAGCAACGCCGGGCAGCGGCGGAAACGGTGGAAGATTTGCCACCACTGGAGGAGTAGAAGGTAGAACGAGCCTGGAGCGAAAGCGTCAGATAGGGATATACAAGGGCGTCACTCTGTGTCGCTTCCCCGTAGAATTCATACCATGTTCAGGCGTGTGATGCTTGCATTATTTTCATTGGCTTTCTCGCTGCTCATTTTCGATGTGGCTCGAGCGGAGACCTCGCCATCCAGCAGGCCGTCGGATCCAAATGTGAATTTGGTCGTATACGCACCGCTTGATCCAGGCAAACCAGATGATGAAGCATTCGTAGTGGTGGCTATCAAAAACAATGGGGCTGGTATCTTGAAAATTGAGTTCAATTTTGACACTGATTTTGTCGAAACTGGCATGCTTGACTGCGGCGAAGAGGTGGATTGCGCGGCAGCGACCGGCGAAGGTGTATATTGGGAAATGCTATCCATTACCAAACCGGATCAAAAGCAGAGCAAAGGAAAACTTTATCGAACTGAGTTAATTGAAATTCCACCAGGAGATGAGGTCTATATCAAAGTGGGTGTGGGGGCAGATAACCGTAGTATCGTAGGCTGTAAGGTGCAGGCGCTTGTTTTGG
>JBBSFP010000393.1:0-2942 GCA_038238625.1 Tepidisphaerales bacterium | reverse complement strand
GCTGGTCGTGGTGGCGGCGATGTATTTCCAATCGAGCGCGGCCTGCACGTTATCGTGCGCTTCGCGATCGAAAATGGAAAATTTCGACTTTCCCGCTGCCATCGCAGACGTGTAGCCATGCGCCTTGGCGACTTCGAACAAGGTGGGGAATGCCGGGTAGACCCGCGTGCGCAGATCTAATTCCTGGTTCCAAGTAATCCCATGCCGAATAGGGGTGACGCCCGTCAACATGCTGATATGGGACGGGTGTGTTATCGCCTGCGGCTTGGTGCGCGCCAAAAACTTAACGAGCCGACTTCCATCAGGGCATGGATACGTGGAGTGTTGCAGCGCAGCAGCATATCGGGCCGGCAACCGTCGATGCTGAAGATCAGCACTCGTTCGATTGCGGGCACTGGGCGGGTGGCAGGAGCGGACACTCCCAAAAGCGATAGTGCAGCATCTGTCGTCGGAGCCGATGTCGCGCCGGTGGTGGCCAGAGCGATCGGCTTCACTGGAATTGGACTTTCGCCCACGATTCGCGGTATCAGCGTGGTCCCCCCGGCCCAGAATGCCGCCAACATGAATCCGTGAACCAGGTAATTGCTACCAAACATCTCGCTCCTTTTATGACCGCGTACCGGCAACTATCTAGTTGGTGCATTTGCGTTTGATTAAGCACACGCCTGTTTCATTGTCAAAGCGCCCTGACGGAGACTATAACGCACTGCATCACTGGAATAAGGGCAGGATAAACATGAAAACCCCCGCTACCCAACCAAAGTCGAGCAAAGGTTATGTACACGTGCTACCACCGCTATCAACGCCCTCACCCGGCGCTTCAGGCAACAATGCAGCAACAGGTGTGCCCACAGGTGCGATATTGGGGGTGCTCACACCTGATGACAACGTGATGTCCCCCCTGGCGATGGTGGCATCGCTTTCCTCCAACCTCGCGGCCAACCCACAATTCCTTAACCGTGAATTGAGCTGGCTGGAGTTCAATCGGCGGGTGTTGCATGAGGCAGTAGATATGCGCACTCCGTTGCTCGAACGCGTGCGTTTTCTGGAGATCTTCACGTCGAATCTCGATGAGTTTATCATGAAGCGCGTGGGAGGGCTCAAGCGCCAGGTGGCGGCGGGTGTGGTGATCCCAGGCAACGATGGGCTCACTCCCCAGCAGACGCTGGTCGCGATTCGTCGCGCCGTGATGCCGATGCTTAAGCAGCAGGCCGAGACTTTCAGTCAGTCTATTCGTCCAGCACTTACGGAACAAAACATCTATCTGCTGGAATGGAACGAGGTATCGGCTGAGGAACGCGAATCGGCGCGCAAATTCTTCCGGTCAAATATTTTCCCCGTGCTGACGCCGCTGGCGGTTGATCCGGGACATCCATTTCCCTTCATTTCCAACCTGAGCGATTCGCTGGGTGTGATCGTTTGTCCGCCCGGTCGAGATGATCGTATGTTCGCGCGGGTGAAGGTCCCCGAAGGCCTACCGCGCTGGATCCGCTTGCCCGACAGGCAAAACGATGGGCAATTCCGGTTCGTTCGACTGGTCGACATCATTCGCCAAAACCTGCAGGACCTGTTCCCCAACATGGTCATCGTGGACGTCATGTCGTTTCGGCTGACGCGCAATGCGGACGTGGAACATGATCTGGAAGATGCCGATGACTTGCTGGAGCTCGTGGAAGAAGAGTTGCGGCAGCGGCGCTTCGAGCGGGTCGTGCGGCTGGAACACGGGCCTAATCCCAACGCGTGGATTTTACAGTTTTTGCAACAGGAATTGTCGCTCAAGGAAGAGGATGTTTACGAGCTCGCCGGTGAACTTGATTACAGCGATCTGAAGCCGATAGCGGATCTGAATCTGCCGAAACTGCGCTTTGAATCCTGGACGCCGGTTATTCCGACAACGCTGATCGATGATGAGGCGGATCTATTTGCCACCATCCGCGCCGGCGATCTGCTGGTGCACCACCCTTACGAAAGTTTCAACGCAAGTGTCGAGCGTTTTGTGCGCGCGGCGGCGAACGATCCGAAGGTGCTTGCGATCAAGATGACGGTCTATCGCACGGGTGATGACAGCCCTTTCATCCGCACCCTTATTGCCGCTGCCGAGGCACGTAAGCAGGTGGTTTGCCTGGTCGAGTTGAAGGCTCGATTTGATGAGGAACGCAACATCAGCCTCGCGCAGTCGCTGGAAAAGGCGGGCGTCCACGTGGTGTACGGAATCCTGGGTTTAAAGACGCACACCAAGCTCGCCCTGGTGGTGCGGGAGGATCCCGATGGAATTCGTTGCTACGCGCATATTGGTACCGGCAATTACAACTCCTCCACGGCTCGGCTTTACACCGACCTGGGACTCCTCACCTGCGATCATGCCATTACCGAAGATGCTGTCGAGCTGTTTCATTATCTAACCGGCCGTTCGCTGAAGCGCGATTACCAGCGGCTGCTGGTCGCTCCGGTGAATATGAAAGAACGCTTTATGGCGATGATCGAGCGTGAAGTTGAGCACCACAAAGCCGGTCGCCCGGCACACATCATCGCCAAGATGAACAGCCTTGAAGACGTGGAGATCATTCATGCGCTCTACAAGGCCAGCGAAGCGGGGTTGCCGATTGACCTGATTGTCCGAGGCTTTTGCACCTTGCGCCCCGGGGTAACTGAGTTGAGCAAGAATATTCGCGTGATATCTGTGATCGGGCGATTTCTGGAACATTCACGTATCTTCAACTTCCGCAATGGGTCGGCGGATCCGATCGATGCCGAGTTCTACATTGGTAGCGCCGACTGGATGTATCGCAACCTGCAGGCGCGGGTGGAAGCGATCGTACCTATCCTGCAGCGCCGTCTGCGCGAACGTTGCTGGGACATCCTGCAGATCATGCTCAACGACCATCGACAGGCATGGGATATGCAGCCGGATGGCACCTATAAGCTGACCGGCAACAAGATCT
>JBBSFP010000392.1:0-2949 GCA_038238625.1 Tepidisphaerales bacterium | reverse complement strand
GTCTTGCCCAACCCCGGCACGCCTTCAAGCAACGCATGGCCACCGACGAACAGGCAGCATAACACGCCGTCGATGATCTCTTCGTGCCCGACGATTACCTTGGCGATCTCCGCTTGTACGGCGTGATAATCCTGACGGAATGCCTGGGTTTGCCCTGCGATTTCCGGGTCGATGCCTTGAATCTGCGTCATCATAAAATCCTTGTTCGTAAATATCTCAACTCAAAAACGCACGCGCAACATGACGGCATGAACTTATGCCATTAACTTGTGCCCCCACCGCCCGGACCGCCCGGACCGCCGGCTTGCCCGCCTTGACCTCCGCCTTCTTTTTCCCGGATTTGTTGCTGGGCGCGGCGTTTGGCTTCCAGCAGGCTGCCGGTGTATTCGCCGGGTTTCGATGGCTGCGCGCCCTTGGGCTGCGGCTTGGCAAGCGGACTGGGCACCGGTTTGTTAGAAGCGCCACCGACCACCTTCGATATGTCTCCCTCGACCCCCTTTGCCTGAAACTTGGCCGATGGATCAGGCCGGGCCGATGGTGTCCCCAACGGTGTCCCTGACGGCGTACCCCCGGTCGATTTTCCGGGCGCTGCCGCGGGGCGGGTTTCGCCACCGGGCCTGATGCGAAGCTCGGCAGCGTCCTGGCGTACTCGCTGCAGGGCATCAACCGATTGCCTGGTTTCCACTTTGCGCACTGTCGTCAAATCGCGCGCACGCCCCGCGATGGCCAATCCCATGCGACGAATCATCACCCAATCCCACGCAATGCGCCGCACCATCACGTCCACCAACAGCATCGCCAGCAGGATTGGAATCAGGATATCCCAAACCGGAAGCGCTGACGAATTGGCGACCAGTCCTTGCCGATTGTAAAGATCAGCGTCGTCGGCGTTCCAGGGCTGCAGCACCCGCCCGCCCGTGCGATCGGCAATCTGCTTGAGTAGTGATTCGTTGGAGCGCAGATCACGCTGTTCCGGGGACGTGTCCACCGACATGCCCCCGGCCAGCGTTCCGGCGACCGGTTCCTTGCCAGTGCGGGGACCCTGATAATTTAGAATCACTGCATACGCCCCCTGATCAGGAGCCGGAAAATCACCTTCGTACTGCCCGGGGCCCACTTGTTTAAGCGTGACCTCATGCGGCTTGCCATTGGGGTCGACGGCCACGCCCTTGATCGTCAGGTAGTTTAGAAAACTGTCCTCTTTGTTGGCGGCGGTGATTCGAACGTGCCCCCGGTTTTCCTTATGCTCGACTTGCATGTCAAAGTCGGTCGACATCGGTGGCCGAGCCACAAACCGCACGGCCTGCGCCCAGAATTTTGCATAATCGGGGCTTCCCGCCCACGAGGAATCCCACTTGTTATAAGCATCGCTGGCATACACCACCGATTTGCCCAGCCCACTTTGCCACTGCACCAGCAGCGGGTCGCCATTTTCGCCGACCACCCACGGCATCTCCACGTTGGGGTTGGTCTTCTTACTGGTAATCACGATGCCGCGATCGGACGATGGGCCAACAATCCCCTTGGTCAGTTCCGTGCCCGAAATGGTCGTGTTAACGGGCATGCCCTCGGCTTTTTCAAGGATGAGCGACCGCCGCACCGTGCTTGCTTCTTTGATGAAAATCTGTGGAAGTTGATTGGGGTTGCTCTCGATGGGACCGTAGGCCCGCCCTCCGGTTTCGCTTGCCATTTCCTCCATCGTCGCCGAGCGCTGACCCGGGCTATGGGTAAAGACGGTGATTGTGGAGATCGTGATTTTTGCGTCAGCACATTGCTTCATCAGGGCCGGGGATGGCTTAGCCGGGTCGCCATCACTGATGACAATGACATGCTTCTGGGCGGCATCGGAATTTTTAAGGCACGGGGCGTTGGGTGCCGCTCCATTGAGCGCCAGCGTCATGGTGTCGTCGAAACTGGGCATGTCGCCGAGCTGCATCGACTTAGCGGCCCGGATGACCCTGGAACCGTCGCCCTTTTCGGCAAGTGGATAATCCCAATTAGCCCCCCCCACGCCTCCGCCCCCCAAGCCCAGCCCCGGACCATAGCTGATAATCCCCACCTCATCGCGCTCGCCCAGCGTGGCAATCGCCTGCAGGGCGCACTGCTCGCCCCAGTAGTTTCCCTGCGGCATTTCGCACGAGTGCACCACCAGCACCAACGCGCCCTTAGGCATTTGCCGCTGCGCGGGGATATCCATGTTGACAGGCAGCACCTCTTCGAGCTTGCTTCCCTGCCAACCCCCCGCGCCAAACGTGTCAGGCCCACCGATCATGAGCAGACCCCCGCCCAGATCATGCACATACGTCGAAAGCAATTGAGCCTGGTCCTCTTCAATGCCGCCGTTTCCATGAGGCACATTGTTGAGGATCACCGCATCGTAACTCTGCAACTCCAGCAGGTTGGACGGAAACCCATCAACCCGCCGATATTCCACGGCGATGGCTTCTTGCTTGAGCTTATCCTCCAACAGGTGGCCAGCCTTGTGCTCGCCGAGGTTGGGCGAATTGTCGATGTACAGAACCTTGCCCTTGCCGCGCACAAAAACAAAAACCCGACCTTCGTTGTTGTCGGTTTCAGTATCGCCCTTGAAAATGGGTTGCCCATTTACGGGCGTGTTACCGCCGTTAATGGTGGTGACATTTTCACCTTCAGCAATGCGGTCGGCTTCAAAATTGGCTGAAAAGGTGTAGACCCCCGGATTTTCCATACCGGGAATCGTGATCGATTGGCGGTTGATCCCGGGCCGGAGCGTTATCCGCCGACCGGGCGAACCCGGTTTACCCGGCGCCAAGTCAACTGGAATCGTCTGACCGTTGCCCCGCATCGTGAGGGTAAGCTTACCCCCCACATCGGTCACATTCGTCGACCGCAGATACACGTCGATGCTGAAGGCTTCATTCTCGCGCTTCCAATTGGGGGCGACCACGCGGTCCATCATCACTTCGTTGT
>JBBSFP010000391.1:0-2965 GCA_038238625.1 Tepidisphaerales bacterium | reverse complement strand
GCAAATTGGCGACATTGTCGCTGCTGTCGGTTGTGGGTCTCCTTATGACCGGCTCGGTAGGTTGCTCGAGTCCGGGATACAGCGGGGGCGAAAATGTTGCCCGCGATCTGCGAAACGTGCACTACAATCTGCAACAGTTAGACGATGACGTTGCCCATGTGCTTCTGCTGCGACCCGCCAGCACCATGACCAAGTGGAACGTCCTTACGCAGGACTAATTGGCCGCACGCCTCCCGCGGCGGGGGGGGATAAGGGGATAAGTTGTCCATGTGGGCGCAGCGGATTAAGCCAGCGCTTTGTCCACGATGGTGCGCACTTCACCGATTCGTTCTTCAGCAACTTGGCGGGTGGGGGCCTCGGCGATGATGCGCATGATCGGTTCGGTGTTGCTCGGCCTTGCATGAACCCATGTGTTGGGCCAGTCGATGCGAATGCCATCCTGAACGTCGATTCGCACTTCATTTTCCCGTTCGCTAAACGCGGCTTTAATCGCATCCACCGCGCGGTTGGCGTCTTCACGACGACATTCAAACTTGGACTTCACGATCTGATAACGCGGCATTTCCGCCACCAATTGGCTTATCTTAAGGCCGGTATCGCTCATCAACTGCAGCACGTAGGCCATCCCGACAAGACTGTCGCGCCCGCGAACGATGCGCGGATCGATGACACCCCCATTGCCTTCGCCGCCAATAACCGCCTGCTGGCTTACGATCGTCTGTACCACGTTGGCTTCCCCAACAGCCGTTCGCAGCACTTGGCTGCCGTATCGCTGTGCGACATCGTCAAGCATGCGGCTCGACGAGAGATTGGTCACCGCGGTGCCCGGACGTTTAGAAAGCAAGTGCCTGGCCGCCAGCACCAATGAATACTCCTCACCGATGTATACGCCGTTTTCGTCCACGATCGCGAGCCGGTCGGCGTCCGGATCCTGTGCAAAGCCGACATCCGCCTTCTGCCGACGCACTTCGGCGGCAAGATCTACAAGGTTTGCTTCCGTGGGTTCAGGCTCATGGGCGAACTGCCCATCTGGCCTTGCATTCAGGTGAGCAACCTGGCATCCCAGCTTGCTGAGCAGTGTGGCTGTCACCACACCCCCGGCCCCATTGACGCTATCGAGTACCACCTTGAAGCGTTTGCTGCTGACCCCCAACACATCGATATGCTCCAGCACGCGCTTAATGTGCAGGGCATGGGTCTCGGTGTTGCGCACCGGTGGACGCAGGTTCTGGACCGGCACGAACGAAATCGAATGCTGCAGATAAAGATCTTTCAGCGCTTCAGCTTCAACCGCGGGAAATGCCATCCCGGAATGATTGAGAAACTTCAGTCCATTCCACTGAACCGGATTGTGCGATGCGGTGACGATGATGCCTGCATCTGCTCGAATGTAGTTGACCATCATGGCGACGCCCGGAGTGGTGACTACATCCAGATCGGTCACCTCGATGCCGCTGGCGATAAGCGCGCCAGCCGCGCAGTCGCGGACCCAGCTTCCGCTGGGCCGCGAATCGCGCCCGATCACCACGCGGAAGAATTCTCCATTCACCGGTTTCTGGGTCCTGGCCAGGTAAACGGCAAACGCTGAAGCCATTTGCGTTACCACATTAGGTGTCATCGTAGTACCGATGACACCCCGCATTCCCGACACGCCTATCATCAGTGTATCCATGTCGGCGTATTATTGGTTTGCCGTGCCGTGTCGCAAGCCGTATCGTCACCTTGTTTTTGAACTCCACTGTCCGTTTGAAGCCACCGTTATGGATCGCAACCAACTCAACGAACGTCTGCCGCTGATCGTCGATAGCCTGGTGCAGGACATTGCCAACGAACCGGCATTGCAGCATCTCGATCGCGTGCTGCTGCCCAACCGCGATGCCATCGTCCAGGCGATTGACACGCTACGGCAACTGATTTTTCCCGGGTATTTTGGTAAGCAAACGCTTAATCGCACCAACGTGCGCTTCCGATTGGGGGAGCTGGTCATTGAACTATGCGAGGTGTTGTTTGACCAGGTGCGCTGCTGCCTGCTTTATCGAAAGGGTTTGCCGGTTAATGGTGATCAGGGGCAATGCGCGTCATGCGATGAGCAGGCTGCCCAGATCGTCGCCGATTTTTTTGATAATCTTCCCCGCATTCGCAAGGTGCTGGCTACCGACGTCCGCGCGGCGTTTGAAGGGGATCCGGCTGCCTCGTCCACCGATGAGACGATCTTCTGCTACCCGGGGCTTGTGGCCATCACCGTGCAGCGCGTTGCCCATGAGTTTTATTTGGCCGGCGTTCCGATGATGCCCCGCATCATGACCGAATACGCCCACAGCCTGACCGGCATCGATATCCATCCCGGTGCGGCATTGGGCCCCAGCTTTTTTATCGATCATGGCACCGGTGTGGTGATCGGCGAAACTACCCTGATCGGTACCAACGTCAAGGTTTACCAAGGCGTCACGCTGGGTGCCCTGGCCCCGGCTGCCGGGCAGAAGTTGCGCGGGCTTAAACGCCATCCCACGATCGAAGATGATGTCACCATTTATGCCGGGGCAACGATTCTCGGGGGCGATACCATCATCGGGAAGGGTTCGGTCATTGGCGGCAACGTTTTCGTAACCTCCAGTGTGCCTCCCATGAACCTGATTACCGCCGAATCGCCGCGGCTCACCTACAAACCACGCCGCGCGCGGGGAGATAACAGCAGCCCGTTTATCTCTGATTTTGTGATATAGACAGTTGCGTGGAAGCATCAATCACTTGTCGCGTGGATGCATCAACCGGCGCATTCGGTTGGTCGTAATTGGATTCGACTGGTTGGCCATTCGCCATTTGCTTATGGCATTCCATTTGTGCTGTCACTTTTCATGAAACACGCTGTCCGAATTTGTTCCCTGTTGATTGTATGTGTCTGCTTGGCGGTGGGGTGCTCGATCAACCATGTCGCTGAAAAGCCGATGGGTGCCCCGGCTATTGT
>JBBSFP010000390.1:0-2967 GCA_038238625.1 Tepidisphaerales bacterium | reverse complement strand
AACATGGCGCGACTGATGCTGAGTCGCTCGTGCAAGGAGAGGGCCTGGAATTGCAGCAAAGAAGGTCCCAGGTGCAGCGGAGCGGGGAGGCCGTCAATGCTCCATAGATCATGCCGCCGGCCATGCCCATTGCGAAAATGGACGGTGCGATCGAAATGGATTTTGTGCAGCACATTTAGGCGGCGGTAGAAATCAATGAGGTTGGTGCAGCAACCCAGCAGCACATGCTGGCAGTTGTCGAGCGTTTCGCCAGTGATCGGATCTTCGAACGATCCCGCCCGTCCGCCGAGGGAACGGCGTGCTTCAAGAAGGGTGGATTTCACACCGGCGGCGCTAAGGGCGACGGCCGCCGCCATTCCCGCCAGACCTCCCCCGATGATGATTGCCGTTTGGGATTTCACGCCTGCATTTTTCCAGCGCGCACGGCGCTCCAGGCGATGGCAATCTTGGCGGGGACCGACAGGGAGACGCGACGCACTAACGCTCGGCGCGGGGCGCGTGCGATCTTGCCAAGCAGCCCGTGGTAAATGCGCGTCATGGCCACCAGCGTGGGCCGACTGTCGCGCTCGATGAACGATTCCAGAGCCGCTGAACGAGCGTAATACGATTCGGCACGCTCGATTTGGAATCGCATAAAGGATTCAAACTGGCCGGTCCCGTTGCGCAGGTCATCGATAGTCAGATTGAATTTGCGCAGATCTTCGCCGGGCAGATAAACGCGGCCGCGCTGCAGGTCTTCGCGCAAGTCACGCAGAATATTGGTTAGTTGAAATGCTGTGCCCCGATGAAGCGCCAGGATCTCCGTGGCATCGCCCCCTTCAAAACCCCATATGTAAATGCTCGCCAGACCTACTACTCCGGCTACGCGGTAGCAATAGGTTTCAAGTTGTTCGAAAGATTCAAAAACGGGTGAAGCCAGGTCCTGCTCCTGGCCGGCGATCACTTCATCAAACACGAGCGTGGGCACGCGGTAGCGCCGCACGGTTTGCGAGAAGGCCGGCCAAATATCTCCCGCGGAGGGCTGACCGGCGATGGCCGCATGAGTTTGCCGGCGCCAGGATTCAAGCGCGGCCAGACGATCCTGCAATGGGCCGGCGGCGGAATCGTCGGCAATGTCGTCGGTGAGCCGCATGAACGCATAGATCGCGAACATCGCCGACCGCCTGGGTTCGGGCAGCAGTTTCAGCCCGTAATAAAAGTTGCGCGCCTGCGTTCGTGTGATATGGCGGCAGTAGTCATATGAATGCTGCATCCAGTCGTTGACCGGGGTGTTGTCACGTTTCACCAAGCTACTGCCGATCAATCGCGCTTTTTGCCATTTGCTGACCTTGGGCCGGCGGGTGATGGTGTCAAAGTTTTGGCCGACGATGGCGCGCAGCACCGCGCGTCCACCACTGGCGAAAAGCTTGATTTGACGGCGCACATCGGGCCGCAGCAGCGGCAGCAGGGCGTCACCCTCGTCGAAGATTTTCGCTACACGATCGCACTCAAATTGGATTAAATTCCGATAGTTTTCGTCGCATTTGCCTTCGTGAATCTGGCGACGAAGCTGGTCTTCAGTCACGCCAAATTTCTCCAGGGATTCGCGCGGGAGGTAGATGCGATCACGCTCAATGAGGTCCCTGCGAACATCCTGCCAGAAGTTCACAAGCTGCAGCGCAGTGCAGGTACGGTCGGAGAGGCGCTGCCGCTGTTCATCAGAGTATCCGCACAGGTATAGCACGAGCCTTCCAACGGGGTCGGCGCTGCGGCGGCAATAATCGACAACCTGTGCGAAGGTATCGAATCGCCGCACCCGCTGGTCTTGTTCGAACGCATCGATCAGGTCAAGGAATGGCTCGATGGGAATATCGTGGCGCTTCACCGTGTGCCTGAGCGCGGTGAACAGCGCACTACCCGGATCGCCCGCATAGCAGCCGTGGGTTTGTCGCTTAAATTCATCCAGCATTTCCAACGAATCGGCGCGGCTCTGGTCGGTGTTGCCGGTTTCATCACCGAGGTCGTCGGCCACCCGGCAAAACGCATAGATGTTGCAAAAATCCTGACGCAGGTGGCGGGGGAGCAGGAGTGAGATGACCGAGAAATTTTCGTAATGATGATGGGCCAAAACCGATGTGGCTTTTTCCGCGGCCAAGACGTCGGTTTCCGGTGCCAGCACCGGGGCTAACAGGCTGCGCAGCGAAGTTGGCAGGGCGAGCCAGGGGTCTGAGGATTGAATGGGGGATGCGAGCATTCTCGTTGGGGCACGAATGTTGGTGCCTGCGATCCCCGCTGTTGTAGCCGGGCCTTTGGTATTTGTCTCATAATTCCGGTATGCCGTCGCTCAATCCACGTCCACGACGCACCCGGTCTGCTCTGCCCGGGCCATGGCGTTGACGATACGAACGCCCGTCACAATGGTCTCGGGCGTTACTTCATCAGGTAACGCTTCGCCCTTAATTGCGCGATAAAGGGCTTCCCACTGGTAGTCGCCACTACGCGAATCGGTTTTAGCAGTGCAGTAATGGCGTGTAGGGTCATCGGGACCGAGCCGGTAAATCAGGCTTAAGTCGGTTTGGCTCTTGGCAGCATCGTAGGCAAGGGGGGGCACGTTTCGGTAGACGGTGCCGCGTTCAAAATTCACCGTCAGGGCGTTTTTGAAGGATTGCCCATCCATGATGCAGAACGAAGCATAGATGGACGCGATTGCGCCGCTGCGAAACTGGATTGTCAGCTGCGCGTTATCGGCAGTGGGACGAGCGGTGTACATTCGCGTGCTCAGGCAGCTCACTTTGGAAGCGGGGCCAAGCAGGCATACCACGTCGTTGATGAGGTAGATGCCAAGTCGAAAAATGGGGGCCGCCGGGCAGCGCTCCGGATCGTTATACCATGATCCATCGGGCTTCTCGTCAAAGTTGCGCCAGACCTCGGCTCGGCAACCGATCACCTGCCCAAGATTCAGCTCGTTCTGCCAATTGATGATCTGTT
>JBBSFP010000389.1:0-2976 GCA_038238625.1 Tepidisphaerales bacterium | reverse complement strand
GGTGCATTTGCAAATGTTGTAGAGAAAGTTTTCGAAAATCACATCACCGCGCGGAGTGTGGGTGACTTCGGGGTGAAATTGCACTCCGAAAAAAGGGCGGGTCTTATGCCGAACGGCGGCACACGGACAGGTGGGGGTAGCGGCCAGGGAGATGAAATCCGGTGGCAGCTCCTGCACTTGATCGCCATGGCTCATCCAGACGGTCGTGTCAGATGGTAAGCCGCGTGTGAACGGGTCATCCAGCAAAACATGCAGGCGGGCGCGGCCGAACTCTCTTGCCTTGGCGGAATGAACTTGCCCCCCCAGCAGCTGCACACCGAGCTGCATGCCGTAGCAGATGCCAAGGATCGGCAGACCCAGGTCGAAGATGGCAGGATCGCATCGCGGGGCATTGGGCTCATAAACGCTTGCGGGTCCGCCACTGAAAATAAGGCCCCTGCAATTGAGTTGCTTGAGTTTTTCCAACGGGATGTCGGGGCGGACCAACTCGCTGTAGACCCCCTTTTCGCGCACCCGCCGGGCAATTAGCTGCGCGTATTGCGAACCAAAATCCAGAATGGCAATCGTCTGATCGTGTTGCATACGGATACTTAGCCGGGGAGACCCGACGATGTAAAGGGGATGACGAATCATTGCGGGTTCATCACGCCCCGACGGCGGATTTTTATTTTCTCAGACAGACAAATCCAGCCACTTTCGAACAGATGCCCAATATCACCGAAGTCCCAGTGCTACAATTGGAGTGAACCGCAGGGGAAGCACGGGCGTTGGAGTAGCAGGGTAATTAGAGGTGTCGCTTAGATGATGACGCATCTGCACGTGAAGTATTTGTTGATTGGTGCCGGGCTGGCCAGCAGCGCGGCGGCACAGGCGATTCGTGCCGTCGATCCACAGGGAACGCTGATGATGGTCGGCCAGGAAACCAGTCGGCCTTATACACGCGCAGCGCTGAGCCAGGAGTATCTGCGCGGAGAATTGCCTCGCGATGCGCTGTTTGCTGTCGATGCCGAATGGTATGTGCGAAACCATGTGGACCTGCGTACCGGGATTCGTGCCGTGCATTTGGACAGCACGCGGCGAATCGTCACGCTGCAAAGCGGGCAGGAGGTTTCGTTCGATCGGCTGCTGGTGGCCACCGGCGCTTCGCCGCGGCACCTGGGGGTAGTGGGGGCGGATTTGCCGAACCTGTTCTACGTCCGCACCATCGAAGATGCAGATCGGCTGCATCACGCTGCCGAGCAGGCCAAGCGGGATCACCCGCGGCGGGAAGGGCAACCGGGGCCGCGCGCCGTGGTGATCGGGGGGGGGTTATTGGGTGTCGAGCTGGCGGCATCGTTGCGCGGGTTGAAGCTTGACGTTGACCTGCTGGCCCGCGGGGCATGGCTTTGGCATCGATTTGCGGGGGAAGAAATCGCCCGATTTGTCCAACGCTATCTGGAGCACCAGGGCGTTCACGTGGCCACCGGATCGCCAGTCACCAAGCTCGATGGCAACGGCCGCGTACAAACAGTGATCGCCGATAATGCCGACGGGCAGATCATTCTGCCCTGCCACCTTGCGGTCGCCGCAACCGGAGTGGTCTCTCATTTCGAACTGCTGCGCGGGACCGCCATCTCCGCTGAACGAGCGATCCTCACCGACGCTCATGGCCAAACCAATGTGCCCGGAATCTACGCGGCCGGCGATTGCTCGGCAATTTACGACCCGCTGTTTGAGAAGCACCGCGTACTCGATCACCAGCAATCCGCCGCCTTTACCGGAACCCTGGTCGGTCAGAATATGTGCGGTACCGACCGCGCGTTTGCGGAAGTCGGAACGTTTGACACGCAATTTTTCGGCCTAACCGCCCGCGTGTGGGGATACGCCCGCTTTGTACACCACCGCATTGTGCGCGGTGCAGCTACACTCGAATCGCAGGCCATGCTCGAATTTGGCGTCGCCGCGGATGGTCGCCTCGCCCAGATTATTTCGCTGCGTCCTGCCGTGGCGAATCATGAGCATCAAGACCCGTTACTGCTGGAATTGGTCCGGCGCCGCGCGCAGATCAATGGGCATGAAGAGGCGCTGAAAGATCCACGATGGCCGTTGGACTCTCTGTAAGAGACGGCTCGGTGCGACACCATGCTTTGAATATCTGTCGGGAAAATCGTGTCTAATAAAAGACCGGGGCAAACAAAAGCTGCCCCGGTCATTTTTATATCGATCAGCCGATCTCATTGCTTATAAAGAAATTCCTCGTGGATGATCTTCCCATCGGTAACGGTGTAAACCGCTATTTCCGACATCTGCATTCTCTTGCCGGACGGCTTGTTGGTCACATCCATATCAAAGACCACGGAAAACTTATCATTGGCCAGAAATGGCCCGGCAACTTTCACGCTGTGCACCGTGTGATTGTCATTCCACCACTGGGCTTTTTTACGAACCCCATCCAGCCCACGGGTCTCGCGCGGCATGTTGGGCATATCATGTGATTCAACGCTCACAATATTCTGCCCATAAAGCTGTTCCATCGCTTCATGAAACTGGCCCTTTTCACATAGGGTGGTCAACTGTTTGGCGACTGTTGCGGTATCCATTTCCGGCTCCTTGATTAAAGAACAAATTCCAACAAAATTCCGACGTCTCTGACTCTATATTTTAATGACCGATATGATCGATTGATTAATTTGTTTTCTATTGGCTTTTTTCCTCCGCCGCTTTTGCGATAGCGTCGATTAAATCCTGCCAGCCCGCGCCCACGCCTTTACTGTGTTCATCGGGTATCAAGCCGATGGCCTGGTGCGTAAGCTTCAACCGCGTGCCACTCCCTTCTTCGACCAACCGATACTGCACGTGCGATATTGCCGGATACGACATAAACATAGGCCCGCTGAGCTCAAGCAACGTTGGCGGCTTGATCACCTACACATGTCCCCACAGGTGGCCGGTGCTATTCTCCATGTCGCGGTACCACCTCCCGCCCGGGAAACGCTC
>JBBSFP010000388.1:0-2993 GCA_038238625.1 Tepidisphaerales bacterium | reverse complement strand
ATGTGCCTCGTGGGGTGTCGAGCCGTCGCCGCGCTTGCTGGAGTTTGCCGAGACGTATGAAACCAAGCGCGCCGACCTGAAGGCCGTTCAGGCTGAGTAATACGAGATGTCCACCTACCGTAAGCTTGTAGTCGACCGCATCGAGCGTGAAAGTGGCTCAGCCAAGTCGTTCTACCTGAAATCCGCCGATGGTCAGCCGTTGGAACCTTATTACCCGGGCCAGCATCTACCGGTACGATTGATTGTGCCTGGGCAGTCTGGACCGCTCTACCGTTTTTATACGCTTTCCGATTGTCATGGCGACGCAAGGCACTATCGTTTGACAATTAAGCGTGAATTGGCCGGCCTGGCGTCGAAATTTTTTCACGACAACATCAAGGTGGGGGACTCCATTGATGCCAAGCTGCCTGGCGGGGCGTTCATCCTCGACACTTCGAGCGATCACCCGGTAGTGTTCATCGCCGGCGGGATCGGCATGACACCGATGATCGCCATGCTCAACGCCATTGTGCGCCATTGCCCAAATCGGCCGGTGTGGTTTTTTTTGGCAATACGTAATCGCCATGACTTTGCATTCGCTGACCATTTGCGAAACGTCGCGGACCGATTTGCAAACGTGAAGTTGCATGTTTCGTACAGCCAGCCGACTGGTGATGAACATTTGGGAGTCGAGTATCACCGGGCGGGGTTTGTCGACGTGCCGCTCCTGCGCTCGCTGTTGCCGTCACTGGATCAGGAGTATTTTCTATGCGGCCCGACCCCGATGATGGAGGCCATGATCGCCGGCCTAACCGATGCCGGTGTCTCACGCGAACGGATCCGTACAGAGAGCTTTGGCCGGCGCGAAGTCGACCCGGCAGCTACCCCCATGAGCGAAGCGACAGCTCTCGGCGGAAATACAGCAACGGTGACATTTGCCCGCGAAAAAAAAACAGTGCCCTGGGATAGTGCTTGCGAGTCGCTCTGGCACTTTGCCGAGGTCAACGGTATCGAAATCTCTTCCGGCTGCCTCTACGGCGATTGCGGCACTTGTATGACGAACCTGCTTGCAGGCGAAGTCACTTACAACCATCCCACGGGTATCAAGCCCGATGTCGGTACATGTCTGCCCTGCAGTTGCAAGCCACATGGATCGGTCGTGCTCGATGTTTAATTGATGGAGTAAAACCGCCGCGATCTATTGACCAGGTGCTTCCAATTCGCGAACTCTTCGGCGAATATCTGTCGCATCTGCCGTACACTCGGCGATGGTGCGATCAGATCATTGTGTCGGAGACACATTTCAAAATTTGATATCCACTACTTTCGCCGCAAATAAGTGGTGGGTACTCCTAAGGATGGACTTGTATGGAACTTCCCCGTCGCTCCCGCGGAGACGAACTGCTCCGGCCCTGCCAGCTCGCAAGCCTTCGATTGCGGCTTCGTCAAGTCGCCGCTCGCCATGATCTGGTGACGGTGATTGCCTGCGCCTTTGACCACCGCACGCGCATGCTGCCATTCATTTATGCCGACACGCGCATGGCACCGGCGGGCGTTCGTTCCATCGGGTCTGCCATGGTCGATGCCGGGTTTAGCAAGACGCGGATTGTGCTGCAGCAGTGGAACAAATATTTCAAGCCATCGCGGATGCGGGTTGATGGCCGCGTACCGGATCTCTTCATGGTTTCCAGCATGGGGCTGCATTCCGATCGCTGCATGGAAATGATCCGCGACGCCCGCCGCATCGACGCGGCCCATCGTCCGCTCATCATCGCCGGGGGGCCCCATGCCGTGTATCAGCCGTTTGAACTTTTCGGCGGCACTCCTTCAGATCCCAACGGTGCCGACGTTGTCGTAACCGGCGAAGAATATGTCCTGCTCAACCTGTTGGAAGTCATCCTATCGGTTCGTGCGGATGGTGAATCAATGCGATCTGCGTTTTACCGTGCGCGTGACATCGGCGCGCTGGATGAGGTGCCCGGGCTCGTCTATCCGCGGGGTAACCCCGATCGGTTCCCTGAACAACTTGTTGATACCGGCATCCAACGACTATTGGGCAACCTCGATGAAATGGCTGATTCTGTGTTGGGTTACGCCCTGCTCGAAACCCCAAGTCGCAACAGCGATTTGGCCGCCCGGCCCGTGCCTCCCAGCCAGGTACGCAAGATCAGCCCCATCAGCTCGATCGTTCTTACCTTCGGCTGCAAATTTGCCTGCCAGTATTGCCCAATCCCCGCTTACAACCAGCGGCAATATCGCACCAAGAGCAGTGGCCGCATGGCGGAAGAAATGTGGCGGCTCAACAAAGAATATGGCCTGAAATACTTCTTTGGTGCCGATGATAATTTTTTTAACAACAAGGCTCGCACCCTCGACATTGTTCAGACTCTTGCCAGCGCTGAGTTTGAAGGCAAGCCGCTTCGCCAGAAAATCCGCTGGCATACCGAGGTCACCGTCCACGACACGCTGATCATGAAGGATCATCTCCCCTTGATCCACGACTCAGGCTGTCGGGCACTTTGGCTGGGTGTCGAAGACATGACCGCCACGCTGGTTAATAAGGGACAATCCGTCGACAAGACGACTGAAGCCTTCCGGAGCCTGCGCGAAGTCGGGATATGTCCCATGCCGATGATGATGCACCATGATTCGCAACCCCTATATTCGCGCGGCACGAATTACGGGCTGCTCAACCAGATCAATCTGCTGCGTAAGGCTGGTGCTGTTTCCCTGCAGGTTCTTATGCTGACCCCGTCCGCCGGTACTAAGCTTTATGAGCAAACTTTCGCGAGTGGGCAGGTGTTTGATCGCGTCGGGGGGCGGGAAGTTCGCCCTCATATGTACGATGGCAACTACGTCGTCGCCTCCAGCCTGGCCAACCCCTGGCAAAAGCAGCTCAACATGCTGCTGGGCTACGCCTCATTTTACAATCCGGTTTGGCTTGCCTGGAACATCGTACGCAAAAGAACCAAGGTCTCTCAAAAAGCCGCGGGCATGCAATTCATCGGTATGAT
>JBBSFP010000387.1:0-3016 GCA_038238625.1 Tepidisphaerales bacterium | reverse complement strand
CGACTGCTTTAAGAGCTGCCGCTCCGCAAGCGAGGTGGCCTCTTCGGTTTCCGGCCCGACCACCGCTTTTAGCACCGTCCCACCCGACAGTTCCATCGACGGCAGCGGTGTTCCGCCCTGGGAAACAATCGCCTCTGGCGTTTGCACTAACGTGGGTTTGAACGCTTCCCCTCGAATATCACCCACTTGATTCGGCGGCCCAGAATGTTTTTCGTTTGATCCCTCCTGCCCCATGATCACGGCGGAGATGGCCTTTGCATCAATTTCGGGATCGTTAATCGTCTGACCTGCGCTTCGCAGATCGGCGGTGCCACCACTAAATGTTTCAGTTCCCAATAAATGTGCATTCGATATTGCAGGAACTGAAGGCTCAGCCGGGGGCGTTACCGATTGCTGATTTCCTGGCAACACCGTAGCTGTCAATGGGTCTAGAGAGAGTTCTCCCGAATCACTGGCTGCTGTTTGCGGTAGATCGCCAGCATCCGTAGCGGGAAGATTTGCCGTCGCGTCACCCCATCCATTTTCGATAGTTGGCTCGCCTTCAGATGGGGATGAAGCTTCGCCCGCTTCGGCTTCGCGCAGGAGCCGATCAACTTCGTCGGTGGCTAACTGCGCAAGCAGGTCATCGGCGCTAGCAGTGTCGACGGTAGCCAGCGCATCCCAGTCGGCGTCGCCTTCGATGCTGCCAGGGGGCTTGGTTGGATTCGGGTCTGAGTTGGGCAGGTCAACTGCCGCCTTGCCCATAACAATTCTCCGTTCGCGACTTTTTTAGTTGTGGTTTCCCGAGGAACGAATCACGCGCGCTAGCAATGCTATCTGCAATCTTATCGGTTGAAGAGGGCGACTGTTTAAGCATCATGCCGGGGAATCAGCGTGCTTGCGTCTGATAATAACTCTACCAACTAGGTTTATGCAGCACAAAGAGTTCAAATGCCTCGACAAGTGACGGGGTCGAACTTCCCACCGGTAGTCTTTGGATCATACCCAGTCCCCAATGAATCGATATACTGCGCTCGTGCGCCGACTCCATTTTGCCAGCCCCCTCGCTCACACCGCTGGCAGCAAACTTAGTTTACCGCCGGCCCAGGCCCACCACGCGCGCGACGTGCTTCGTCTTGTAATCGGCGACGCCATCGAGCTTTTCGATGATATCGGCTGCAGTGCCGACAGCGTTATTCAGTCCTGCGATGAACGCCACGTGATCGTCAGCGTGCGCAGCGTGCAGCCGCCATCGGATCGTGCGATTGCCTTCGGGGTCGCGGCTGCGGTTCCTAAGGGCGCTCGTGCCGACTGGATGGTCGAAAAACTTTCGGAACTGGGCACGTCGTTTTTCATTCCGCTGGTAACAACCCGCAGCGTGGTAGTGCCCGATGGCAAAAACAAAATTCAGCGCTGGCAACGGCTGGCTTGCGAGGCAGCGCGGCAATCTCGGGCCCCGGCAGTAATGCGCATCGACCCCCTGATTACTTTGCCTGAACTCTTAAAACGCATGAATCATGATAATCAAATCGGGTTGTGTTTTTCCACGCAATCGACCGCCCAGCCCATGTTCCACGCAATCGATCAGCTACGACATACTCGAAAGGTGATGAACTTATTCATCGGCCCCGAGGGAGGCTGGACCGACGACGAAATGGCACGAATGCGGGCGGCAGGGTTGACGGAAACCGCCCTCACGACGACGATTTTACGCGTGGAAAGCGCCGCCGTCGCGGCAGCTGCTGTGCTGGCCACGGCGTTTGCAAGCGGCAATTTGATCGATCATCCCTCATCTTGAGTGACTCTTGAGCCAATATCCCCCACCGCCCTCGCCCTATCAGCCACCCACTAACACGCCTTACATGGGTGGACCGCTCCCCCCCTCGGCTGTGTTTCCATATCAAACGAACGCCCCATACGAACATTTGCTGGCACCAGCACGGCGGGCCAGCATCGTGATGTTAGTGCTGGGGGCAATCACATTGGCCTGCGGAGCATGCACCGCATTCGTAGGTACCAACCTGAATCGAATGCCCCTCCAGACCCAGGCAAAGCTCTCTCAGTTGGAAGCGCAATTCAACGGCACCATTAGTTTCCAGTCGATTTTCATCGGGGGTGGCATTGGCTGTGGATTGCTCCCGGGCGTGCTTCTAATCATCCTGGGGATCCTTTGCCGGCGCGGTGGGATCGGCGTGCTCATACCTGCACTGCTGCTGGCAATTTTCAGTAGCCTTGAATGGGGATACATGGTTATCTCAAGCATTATTGCCATCCCCCAGAGCGGAGGTGCCATCGGTGTTTTTGCGGCGACCGGCCTTTGCCTGGCGCTTGCTATTTTGATGCTGGTCTGGATCATCCAGGCCCTGCGTAACTCAGGGAAGCTCGCGATTGCCAGGCAGCAGCAGGCAGAACAAATCTTGTATTACCAGCAAATGCAACAATATCAGCACCAACAGTACATGGCTCAGCAGCAGCAGATGCAAAACTCCGCCGCGTCCCCGAGCCTGCCGCCGCTGCCGCCACCGCCCGTGTGAATGTTTGAATCTTAAATTTGATTCGGAAACCTTTCGCCCTTGAATTTGCCATGTCACTTCCCGCTTCCAGCTCGACGCCGGATATTCGCCCAGAGGATCAAATTCCGCCGGCACCGCCACCGGCGCTACGCGGCAAATACCTTGCGCTCAGCTGGAATTACTTGGCCTGGTGTGTCGGAATGCTCGCGTGGGCTATCTTGTGCGTGGTCTATTTCATCCTGACCGGGCAGCGCATGGAGATGACCATCGGCATCGGGCTTGGTTTGCTGCTCATTGCCATGATCGTAATGCCCGCGCTGCTGTTTGGCGGAGCCACCTGGTACAAACGCCTTGCCTGGATCACCCTTCTCGCGAGCCTGTTTTCTTTAATGTTCGTCTATCCGCTCGTGGTCGTGGCGATGGGAATCGCACAGCGCATCCATACCGGCCGATACAACATTAATCATTGGCCCCACGAAACTGATAAATGGCACTTGTGCCTGAGCATCCTCACGATTGTTTTG
>JBBSFP010000386.1:0-3019 GCA_038238625.1 Tepidisphaerales bacterium | reverse complement strand
TCATTCAACGTCCACATCGACGACCACAGCCTGAACACCGGGCATGCTTGGGGGCAACTCCGCGGGCCAGACAGGACGGCGGAGCCTCCGACCCCAGAGCGCGTGCATGGGGACGTCTGCGCCGGCGGGCCAGCGCAAAGTCAATCGCTCGATGGCCAGATCGTCGCAGCCGTCAACAACCACTGCCGCCCGTGCCGCGCGGGCAGCCGGGCTGCGGTTGGAGAACTGAGTCGAACGGGACGCAGGGGCAGCGACGGCGGGATCTTCGATTCGGTCATATGCGAGCACGCAGTCCCGCAGGACAAGATTGGATAGCTGACAACCTTCTTCGGCCGTGATGAGCACACGCCCATCTGTCCGGGCGTGGAAACCGTCGATGGTGATATCGCGGATGCGGCTGCGCGCCGAATCGTCGTCGCGCCGACGCAGGTCGATGTGGATCGGCCTGCTCAGGATCATGCCGGTATCGGTATCGCCGCAGATCCCCCGCACCTGCACGCGCTCGATGGCTCCGCCGTCCAGGGCATAAAGGGCGAAAATCCGGTTCGAACCAGTCACGAGACAGTCGGCAAAAACCACGTCCGTGATAGAGTGGAAGACCTCCGTGCCGCACTTGAGCGCGGCGCAGTGGCTGCGCAGGCGGCAGCCGCGTACCAGGATGCGGGCGCTGGGCCGTGCGTTGTGCGAGGTCTTGATCACGACCGCGTCGTCGCCGGTACTGATGCGGCAGGCATCAATCAGGGCATCATTGCAGCCGTTGAGGTCGATGCCGTCGGTGTTGGGCCCAAAGAGGTGATTGTCGATGTCCACATCGCGTACCACCACCTGATCACAGCACCAGCACAGCACGGTCCAGCCGGGACTGTCTTCGATGCGAATCCCCTCAATGCGAAGGTTTTTACAATGGCTGAATTCCAGCACGGGTCCCAGGCGGCTGCCCGGTCGAAAACGATACCACCTCGACCCCGGCAGGGGCGGGTCCCACCATTCCCCGCCGTGGCAGCGAATGGTGCCGCGCCCGATGATGCCGGAGTCGCGGGCGCCTTCGGCGCTGATCAGGCTCCGCCCGTGATCCACCTGTCGGTCCGGCGTCGGCTCAGGATAGCGGGACGGATCGGCCAGCGCGTCGAGCACCGCGCCGTGGACCAATTCCAGAAGAACCCCATGGTTGAGTCTCAGGTGCCCGCAAGGCCAGCAGCCGGGGCCGATCCGCAAGGTGCCGCCACCGTCCGCCGCGATGCGATCGATGGCCGCCTGAATGGCGGATGTGGTATCGTGTTCGGGACTCGTGGAGCGGCTCAAATCCAGGTTCATGATCAGTACGTTAAGCAAAGCGCTTCGATTCAGTGACCGTTGCACCAGACTATCCAAGCTACCACAAAGATCTCCCGAATCCAGCGTGCGGCGATCCGCGGCGTCGTCTTCATCGGCTGGCGGCGGTGTGGTTCCGGCGGGCAGCAGATGTGGGAAATGGGAAATGAAACGGGGACGCCGCGGGATCCTGGTTTGCAGCATCACGCTGCTGCCATTACAACTTCGGCATCGGAGACTCGAATCATTGCGCGGACTTTTTCTCACAGTGGGCTGCCTGTTGGTCATCGCCAGCATCCTCACCGCCCATTTCATGCCGGAAGCGGATCGCAATGCGCCGACCTTGCGATGGGTGACCGACACCAGCGCCATGCGGGCCAATCAGGTGAAGACGTTTGATCTGTGGTTGCGGGCACACGCAGTGGAATATTCACAACTGCTGGGCAATCTGGTTGGGCAGGAGCCGCCGTTTCATTTAATTATCGATGCCACCAGCCGCGGTGATATGAAGCAGATGATCCAGGATGTTTCGGGGGTGGGCGGCGACATCCAGGACATGGGGCGCGGCGGTAACACGCGATTTTTCAACTCCATGGGCCTGTTGGAGGACATCACCGATGACGCCAAGCGCTGGGGCTTTGGGCCGGAAAAGACTTTCCCCGCCACCTATTACGAAATGTGTGTGTTCAACGGTGTGGAAGACCGGCAATACTGCTTCCCCTGCAACATTACGATCTATCTCTTTTTTGTGAACCTCGATACCTTCGCGCGCTACGGTGTTCCACCACCGCCGGCGGTGCCGACGGGGGATCAATTCCAGCCGTGGACGTTCGAGCAGTTTGAAACGCTGGGCAAACGCTTCGTGGCCGCGGCCAACCCGCCGGGCAAGCGGCAGACGGCCTTCTTCGCCGATCGGGTGTTCCCCGGCGTGCTGCGTCGCAGCATGGGTCTGGATTCGCTCAACGAAACCATGACCCGCTGCATTCTCGATGATCCGCGCCAAATCCTCATACTGAAGAAATTATACCAGTGGACCTATACTGATCATCTCCTGCCCAGCGCCAGCGAAGCGCAATCGTTTGTCGGCAATGGCCCCGCTGCGCAGCTTTGTGAAGGTCATTACGGCATGATCCTGTGGGGGCCGTGGATCTACGGTGAGCTGCGCGACTATGTGTAACAACATGGCGAGTTTCAGCTGGGTGGGGCGACACCCCCGGCCCAGGAGTTTACCAACACCTCGATGGGTGCGCGCATGGCCGCTATTTACAAGGGAAGCAAACACCGGGACCTGGCGAAAGTGTTCATGTCATACCTGACCAGCGATGAATACAACCAGTGCGTGATGCGCGATGTCGATTCCATTCCGCCGATTCCAAAATACACTGATTCGGCGCAGCCGCAGTTTTCAGATGCATATCTCAAGCCGGCGAATTATCCGTGGGAATGGGTTTCGCATCAGGGGTTCGGCTGGGCGGTGAGGCATATCGGGGTGAGCGATACCTGGAGCCCGTTCCTGCTTCCATCGGAGGCCGGCCGGATCGAAAACCTCTGGCTCGAAAGCTTCATGAACGACCGGTGCACCGCCGAACAAGCGGCGGCGGGAATGCAGAAGGAGATCAACCAGGCGCTGGACGACAACATGCGGCGGCATCCCGAGCTGCGCGAGCGCTACGACAAAGCCGTGGCTTTGCAGCAGCGCATCAATGCT
>JBBSFP010000385.1:0-3025 GCA_038238625.1 Tepidisphaerales bacterium | reverse complement strand
TGGACCTTTCCGCAATTCGACAGTAGCGGAGATTGAAAATGCCACACTCGCCGAAGCGCTAAAGCACCCGACCTGGCAAATGGGTAACAAGATCACGATTGACTCTGCGACCATGTTTAACAAGGGATTGGAGCTCATCGAAGCCTGCTGGCTATTCGATTTGCCACCGGAAAAGGTGGACATTGTAATTCACCCCGAATCGGTGGTGCATTCGATGGTGGAATTCGTGGATGGATCGGTGATCGCGCAACTGTCGCCACCTGACATGCGAACCCCTATTCAATACGCACTGACTTATCCGGAGCGGACGACAGGCATCAGTCGGCGGTTGGATTTGACGCAGCCGTTCTCGTTAAATTTTCATCCCCCCGATGACGAGCGCTTTCCAGCATTGCGTTTGGCGCGGGAAGCGGCACGGCGAGGCGGTACGCTGGGGGCGGTGCTCAACGCCGCCAACGAATCAGCCGTAGAAGCCTTTATGTCGGGAACGATTCGGTTCGGCGCGATGTGGCGGGTCGTGGAGCATACAATGCGCGAGCATCGCGTTCAGCCTGCCCCTACTTTAGAAGAGTTGATGGCGGCTGACCGCTGGGCGCGCTCTGCCGCCCAGGCGTTCAGCCAAACGTTGGTCACCGCATAGACTGATTTTCACAAATTTCTCGGGAAATTCGAATGCATATAGTCGCGTTAGCTTGGTCGCTTTTGGCTGCATTGCCCTCTTTTGGTCACCTGCAAAGTTATGTGATCATGATCCTGGGTTTCGGTTTTGTGATTTTTTTCCATGAACTGGGACACTTCCTCGCCGCCAAGGCCGTGGGGATCAAGGTGGAGCAGTTTGCCGTTGGCTTTGGCCACGCAATGGTCGCGTGGCGGAAAGGCATCGGGTTTCGTTTTGGTTCCACGCAAAAGCGCTACGCCGAGATTCAGAAGACGGCCGAGGAGCAAGGCCCGGAGTCGGTGACGGCCCTCTCTAAAAATGTGGGGGAAACCGAATACCGCATCAATTGGATTCCACTGGGTGGATACGTAAAAATGCTGGGGCAGGATGATCTTAAGCCGGGGGAGCAGGTTCTTGATCCGCGCGCTTTCTCTGCGAAATCTGTGGGAGCGCGGATGATCGTGGTATCGGCGGGTGTGATTATGAACATCCTGCTGGCGGCGATTGGGTTTATTATTTTGTTCACGGTCGGTTTCAACGCACCGCCCCCGGTCGTCGGTACGGTCAATGCGTTCAGTCCCGCTCAACGGGCGGGACTGCAGCCAGGGGATCGCGTCGGTACGGTCAATGCGTTCACTCCCGCCCAACAGCCAGGCCTGCAGCCAGGGGATCGCCTCGTTTCGATCAACGGATACAGCACCCACGACTGGATGGGTGTCATCCTCTACACGGCGCTGGTGCGCCGAGACCAGACCGTACCGGTGGTTGTTGAACGGCCCAATTCCATCGGCGGCTACGACCAACTAACGCTGTACGTCAAACCGCAGCGGCCGGCTGGTGGCAATGAGTTTCAGGCCATCGGTGTGACACCCAGCGAATCGATGCATCCCCCGGATGCCGATGCATTGGCGGATGAGCAAAAGTCGGGTCTGCAGACGCTAAACCCCACGGATGTGCTGAAGGCCGGCGAGCGCATCACGTCCGTTAACGGGCAGGCGGTTTCCGCCACCGAACATTACAAGCTCACCCATGCGTTGCAGCAGGGCGACATCAAACCGGTGACGATTACCATCACTGCCAGCGATGGTAAGACGCGGGAAGTGACATTGCCGCCCGTGTTTGATCCCACAATTTTCAGTGAAGATGATCCGAACATAGCCGGTATGGAAATGCAGCCGCTGGTTTCAGCGGTTTTGCCGGATGCCCCGGCTACCCACAAGCTGGAGCCGGGCGATACCGTTCAATCGGTGGTCATTGACAACAATAATGGCGACCGCGTGTTTTACCCCACGCCCCGGAAGCTCATCGAGCAGCTCAACCGCGCTCATGATTCCCATGCCACGGTGACGTTGGAAGTCTTGCGCGCAAAACCCGATGGTTCACACGAAAAGGTGGTGTTAGAAAAGTTGGAGCCGTCATACCTGACCGGGAAAAATCGTCACGGTCTTGGAATTTCGCTGATGTCCCCCGGAGATCGGCAGCCGGTGATTGCCGATGTGCTGAAGGGATCTCCCGTGGCCGCTGCAAGTGGTGCGTCCCTGTCCGGCGCGCTTATAGAAAAAGTGGATGATCAGGCGGTTCCCAATTGGTTTACCGTTCGCCGAGCATTGATGAAGGCTGGCGGGCACACATTGAGTGTTCGGCTTCCGGACACCAACGAGGTGCGATCCGTGAAGGTGAACCTCAGCGAAGCCGATGTGAATCGCCTGCAAGATATGCGGCTCACCGCGGAGCTCAACTGCGAAGAGTTTTTGGAAATGCGCAAGACCAGCAACCTCGCCACCGCCGCTTTGTGGGGGGTGCAGGAAACGCGCGATTTTGTGCTGCAGTTTTATGTGACACTGGAGCGCATGGTGCAGGGGGACATCAGCGTGAAAAACGTGATGGGCCCCATTGGGATGGCCAAGGCCGGGGCGGGGTTCGCGCGCAAGGGTCCGACTTGGCTCATATGGTTTCTGGCCATGATCAGCGCCAACCTTGCGGTGGTGAATTTTTTACCGATCCCGGTGGTGGATGGCGGTTTGTTCACCTTCCTCATCATCGAAAAGATCAAAGGCAGCCCGCTTTCAGTACGAACGCAAACCATCGCCCAGGTGGTGGGTTTAGTGCTGATCGTAGCCGTGTTCCTGCTGGTCTCGTACCAGGATATTACGCGCAATCTGGGCATCTAGTCCCGATCCAGTTACGCTGACGATCGGTCCAGCAAAACGCCTGGCCCACGGTGGTATCACCCAGGAAATGTGATCGAATCGCCCGACGCAATTGATCGATGTTTTGGCTGGTCTGCGCGGAGATGTGAATTCCCTCGATGGGCATTTGGGCGACATCGCACTTGTTAATCACGCGCAGCGCTTCGGAAAAGCAAGT
>JBBSFP010000384.1:0-3037 GCA_038238625.1 Tepidisphaerales bacterium | reverse complement strand
CGGGCGCCCAAAAACGACCGCACGTCGCTCAGGGACTGCCTGAACTCCCCGGGCGTGTTGTCCCGGTACACCCCGATCCACGGGTACCCCTGCTCCACGTAGATGTCCGACTGCGTCGTGCGCGGGCTGGAATCCCATCCCTGGGTCACGTTCGGGTGCGTCACCATCGTGAACTCGGTACTGAGGTCGTGCCACTCAGCGCCCATCTTCGCCCGCACCTCCGCATAGTCGGTCGTCGGAAATGCAGGTGGGAAGTGGTGCACCCAAACATATGAACCCACGCTGTCAAACCCCAGCCGCTGACACAACGCGTTGGCCGACAACCCCACCCTCGTGGCCGCCCGCCGACCATCAAAGAAAATCGCGTTCAGGTGTAACCCCGGCAAACCCGCCGCCTCGGCTCGCTCCCGGAAACGGTCCAGCCAACGCCGCGCCTCATCCACTGTCCCCGCCGAATCGATGAACTTCCGCAAATCGTAGATGGAGAAATACGGCTTGCCTTCTATCGCCCAGTACGACGGGTGGGCAAAATACTTCTCTACGCAGCGCTTGATGATCGTGTCCCACGTCTGGCTCGTGACCGCCCCGGGATAGAGCAACTGCTGCGCCTGACGGCTCTTGGCCGGATGGATGTCCATCCAGTCGTGGTTCGCCCACATGAGTCCGAACTTCAGCCGGTGATTGTTGGTTGCTCCCAGGAATCCTTCGTCCAGCGACCGCTCGAGGAACGCCCCATCGTTGTACCAATACCAGTCGAAGATGAACGCATCAATCGCATGGTCCGCCGCCGCGTCGATCTTTCGCCCCATCTCCTTCGGGTCGGCCTCATCCCCATACCCCCACACCGGCACCCGCGGCTGAAATTGCCCTGCCCACCGCGCCTCTGCCCGCTTCACCAGTTCCCACTCCGTCCAGCCCGGCCCGTGCTGCTTTGCATTCCGCGCATCCACGTGATAGTTGCCAAAATAGTATGCCGCCACCTGATAATCGCCGGGCATCGCATCCTCCTGTATTTATGGCCCGCAAGTCTATGGGCACCCACCCGCCGCGCCAATGCGATTCCCCCCATTCACATCGCCCGGGTGTGCCTGATTTTCCGGGTAATCCATAACACGCTGGCGAACCAGTCTTTTCTCCATATCCCGCGTATTTCTCGCCAATTCGCGGCGCTGTGGCGATTTGCACCACAGCCGAAAATTCGTTGGAATGCGACACCTGTTTGGCGGGTTGTGCCTAAGATAGAATGCAAGCGCGCCCAGCTGATGCCGGGCCGAAATTTGAAAAAACTGGATCACACTGGAGATTGTCATGGCTTGGAGCGATCGGATGGGATTGGTGCGGAGTGGTTTGATGCCGGGCGTTTTGGCGGTGGCGGTTGGGACGTGGATGCTGGCGGGCGCGCTGCGCGCGGATGAGCCGGCAACTCAGCCGGCGGCGACGACGCAGGAATCGGCTGCAACGCAGCCGGCGCTGGCGATGGAGCCGGCGCCTTCGACCGAACCCAGTACACAGCCGAGCACACAGCCGGTGGTGACATCGGCGGCGGCGGCGCTGCTCGCGCAGATTCGCTCGGGATATTCGGGGATTAAGACGCTGGTGCTGGAAGGCACGCAAAACGGGCATTTTGATGTGGACGGTCATCAGGAAGAACAGCACAGTGATTTCACCTCGACCTACCAGTCGCCGAACAAATTTCAGCTCGAAAGCAAAGATAAAACCGGTGGGACGCTTGCGATTGGAAGCACCGGCGAAAAGGTCTATCTGTATGACGCGGCATCGCACCGCTACAAGCTGTTTGATGCGAAGCCGAAGTTGACGCTGGACGACCTGGATCCGCAGGTGGCGAGTGCGATTCGGCATGAGGATCTTTCGCTGGCATTGGCAATGACACTGGATGCGGGCACCGATTTAATCGACGGGGCATCCACTGTGGATGTCGCGCCGGATACCACGATTGATGCGGTGGCCTGCCCCACGCTGCGCATCGGCACGGAGATGGGCGATATCCTGGTGTCGTTCGACCCGGCGACGCATTTGCTTCGTCGGCAGTCGCAGGACTTCACCAAATTCATGCACATGCGCGGCGCGCAGGTGGTGAAACAGGCGGCGATCGTGGCTGATTTCAAGGTGAAGGCTGATGCGAAAGTGACGGATGATCAGTTTGCATGGGCGCCACCGGCCGGCGCAACGGAATTTCATGAGCAAAAGGAGCCATCATCGCTGGAAGGCGCCGCCGCGCCGGCGTTTGAGTTAAAGGGGATGGATGATAAAGCGGTGAAGTCGGATGATTTAAAGGGGTCGGTATATGTGCTGGATTTCTGGGCGACGTGGTGCGGCCCCTGCCGGGCAGCGCTGCCGAAACTGGACGAAATTTATCAAAGTAAGAAGGCCGATGGATTGAAGGTATTTGCGGTGAATCTGCAGGAGGATAAAGACACCGCCGCGAAGTTTGTCGCTGCGACGCACCTGGCGATTCCGGTACTGCTGGATACCGATGCAAAGGTGGCCGAGAGTTACGAGGCATCGGCGATTCCTGAAACGGTGTTGGTTGGAAAGGATGGCAAGGTCCGGAAAGTATTTGTCGGCGGTGGTCAGGATAAAGAGATCCTGGCGGCGGTCGAAGCGGCGTTGGCGGAGAAATAGCATTTCCCGCGCACGCGACACAGCGATTTATTCGATCAAAACGCCGCGCATGCAGCGCAGCGGAGTCAGCGGCAGGAGTGCATCCACCGTCGTTAGAATAACTCTGCGATCAAACTCGCGAAGACCCCCACCTCGATCCTCCCCCGCGAGCACGCGGGAGAGGACGGCAGACGGACGCCCGGAAAATTCGGCACAGCCCCTCCGCTTACTGCGCTGCGCTCCGCGCGGCTCACTACGGGGTGCTTCGTTTTGCGCGGGGGCGTTTAAACGTGTGAGATATTGAAGACGTACCGACCGGCATTTGCGTGATCTGCGCGGCGCCGGCCGCGTTTTTATCTTCCCCGCCGGCGGACGCGATTGCTCCAAAAGCAAGGACCTGATTTATCCGATGAAT
>JBBSFP010000383.1:0-3040 GCA_038238625.1 Tepidisphaerales bacterium | reverse complement strand
CTGACCATCCTTCCTGCAGATGCGACCGCAGAACAAATACTGGCGCAAAGACCCGATGGGTTGTTCGTCAGCAATGGCCCGGGCGACCCGGCGGTGTTGGATTATGCCGTAACGCCGTTGCAGGCGCTGATCGATCAACTACCGATCTTCGGGATTTGCCTGGGTCATCAGTTGCTGAGCCGTGCGCTGGGCGCGATGACCTACAAACTTAAATTTGGGCATCGCGGAGGCAATCAACCGGTGAAAAACCTGGACACCGGCCGTGTGGAAATCACCAGCCAGAACCATGGTTTTGCGGTGGATCGCCAATCGCTGGAAGCACACGGAGGTGTGGTAACGCACGTGAATCTGAACGACAACACGGTGGAAGGATTTCGGCATCGCACATTGCCGGTTTTTAGCGTGCAGTATCACCCCGAAGCCAGCCCGGGTCCGCATGATGCAGCGTATCTGTTTGATGCATTTATGGAGGCGATGAAGACGAGGAAGCCGATCTCGCCCGAACGGCTGACGCAGTTGCAGCGGCAACGCGAAGCAATGAATGCACCAAGACGTTGATCCCGGTGACTGCGTCGATGCTGGAAATCACCCGACCACCTTCACCTTGCCCAGGGCGTTACTGAATAACACATCGGCGCGCTGGCTGGGCCGGCCCACCAGCGGCCAGGCATGGCGGCCCAGCATGACGTTAAGCAGGTCGCCGCCGTGAGCATTCACCAGGCGGGTTATCAGCAGCAAGAGGCCGATGACAGCGCCGAAGAGGAACCCGCCTAAATGCGCCCAGTGTGCCACGCCATCGTGTCCACCGGTTAGCGCGGGAATGAGCACGTCGTTGAACCCCACCCACACCACCAGCAACCAGATGCCGCGCAGGGCAAAGATGCGGTAGAAGCAGGGCAACCGCCAGAACAGGCGAATCCAAAACAAAGTATGCACGCGCTGCACGGGGAAGAGCACGATGTACATCCCCGCCAAGCCCATAATCGCGCCGGATGCGCCCAGCGCGGGAATGAACCGCCCATTTATTTCCGAGAAATAATGCGCCAGGCTCGCCCCGATGCCGAGGATCGGATAGAGAATGGCCATTTTTAAATCCCCCACGAGCTGGTTGACGCGCAGCCCGAAGACCAGGAAGAAAACCATGTTCCCCACCAGGTGCATGAGACCACTGTGCAGGAAGATGTTGGTCAGCAATTGATAGGGGTGGAAGGTACCTCGATTGTATCTGTCGCGACTTTCCTGTTCAGCCATTCGGATTTCGTTTGCGTCTTCCGGATATTTCTGAGCGATCTCCGCGGTCTTGATTTTCCACTGATCGACGCCGCACCAGAGCATGAGGTTCAATCCCCGATTGGGGGCGTGCTCGTCGTGGTCAAAGGGCATTAGCACCGTGATGTAAAACACGATGCTGATCACGGTCGTGAGCCCGGCGATGATGGGCGTCATCCACGCACTGCGGGTGGCGAAGGCCTCCGATGCCACCGGAAACAAGCCGAATGGCATGAAGAAACTGACCGCACGAACCCAGTTATCTGCCTGGGCCTGAATGTTGTTCATGTCCACTTCGCGTGATGTCACCAGCGGGCGCCCGGTGGGAATTTGAATGCCGCAGGCGACGCAGATTTTTGCATCCGCTTCCAGGACTTGCTTGCAGGAAGGGCAGGTCGGCCCAGGCCCGGCTTTACGCGATTTGACAACTTTCGGTTCCACCACCGCCAGCCTTTGTGCATAGGCGGGCAAAACCGGCGGCGCGCGAGATATACCCGAAGCCGTGGAAGCAGTTTGGGGAGCAACAAATTCGATTACTTCGCCATGCGCCGGTGACTCGGGGGCTCCATCCACCTCCAGCGAAACGTCGCTGATGCCCGGCGCATTTTCGATCGGCATCTCGAAAAGCAGTTCAAATTCCCCCACTTGCAGGCGATCACCGAGGTAAAGCTTTTGGCGTTGAATCGGCTGATCGTTGACGAGGGTGCCGTTGGTGCTGTTGAGATCTTCGACCGTCCACCCGTCGCCGCTGCTGGTCAATCTGCAATGGGCGCGCGACACCCGGGTCCCGATGAGCCGCACATCTTTCCCCGGCATCTTCCCGACTTCAATCGTGCCGGTTTCACCAAAGGCAAACTGCTCCCCGATGCCGCTGGGCCCTTTTTCGATCACCAATCGAAACGGCAGATCAATCACATGCCCGTCGCCAGACACCGACACATCGCCCCCAGCCGCGTCGTGCCCCACACCGTTTAACCCAAGCAGATTGATCGGCTGCTGGCATCCGGGGCAAAGCGTCCCCTGCCCCAGAAGCGAATCCGGCAACTGCAATTCCCACCCGCACCGGCAGCGCACGCAAATCATAGCAATCTCACACTTTTAAACCGTTCTGTGCAAAAGGTTCACTTCGAAAACGGATTATCACCCGCAGCTTCCTTTTGCATGGTTTTGGTGACGCCGCCGGTGAGAAGTTTGAGGGCATTGCCATCGAGGGTGGCGGTGAACTCAAACTTGTTGGCGTCGGCGGTGAAGGTGCCGGTCAGGGTGCGGCCATCTCGTTTTGCTGTCACCGGCATCGACTGGTTGTTGAACTGGAGCATACCCGTGTAACCGTCACCATCTATTTTAAGCGTGAGCGTGGTACTGTCGCCCTTGTAGGTTCCGGCGAAATCGACATTGCCCGCAGGCGGCACGGAGCCTGCGGTCGGGTTGGTGACGTTAGGGTGGTCGGGGGTGGTCGCGGCAGAGACGGCATGACCAGGAGGGCTGTCTGCCGAAGCGTTGGCCACAGATTGCGGCCCACCGATCTGCTTCAACGTGACCACCGTGTGCAGCGTGGTTTTGCCATCGGTATGCACCGCCACCACCACGCCGTTGTTTCCTTGCTGGTGCTGATCGCCGGTGGTTGTGATGGTGGAATTGGTGTCCGATTTAATTACTTGTCCGGAAGCCAGGTCGGCGTCGCTCACGCCCTGGCTGATCATTTGCATTTTGAGGGTATCGCCGCTTCCCATCGGCAGCAGGCGTTCGATGGCTGAGGAGACTTTGATCT
>JBBSFP010000382.1:0-3041 GCA_038238625.1 Tepidisphaerales bacterium | reverse complement strand
TCTGGCTGACGAATGTGTGACCCTTCTCGCTAAGTACGCGCTTGAGCGCGGCGTAATTCTCGACAATACCGTTGTGGACCAGGGCAATCTGCTGGCCGTCATCGCAATGAGGATGGGCGTTAACTTCCGTGGGGGCACCGTGCGTGGCCCACCGCGTATGGGCCATACCAATGTGCCCCTCGGGCATCGATTGCTTGCTCTTGAGCTCTTCTTCCAGCACGCTGATACGCCCCACCGCTTTGCGAATGTGCATCTGCCCGGCCTCATCAATCACCGCGATGCCGGCAGAGTCATACCCGCGGTATTCAAGGCGTTTGAGGCCCTCGATCAACAGGGGTTGCGCCACCTTGCGCCCGACATAAGCGATGATTCCGCACATGCTGAAACTCCTAAAGCCCTGGGTAAGTCTACGTTGAGTTATCGGACGAAGCACCCAACAAACTGCATGGTTCATGCAAACCGTTTTGCACCCTCACCGTGTGTATATCGGAACGGCATTCATGCACCGTAAGGCCCAGCACGAATAAACATCAAACTTCAGCAGATGAATCCCCGGCCCGCGTCCCCTATCATCTGGCCATGGAACTCTTTGGTGAAATCCGCCAAAAAAACCTGAAGCGCGTCGCCCCCCTGGCGGTACGCATGCGGCCGCGAACGCTCGAAGAGTTCAGCGGCCAGACCCATTTCCTCGGGCCGGGAAAACTCCTCCGCCGCATCCTCGAAGCCGACCGACTCTCCAGCGTCATCTTTTATGGCCCCCCCGGGACCGGTAAAACCACCTTGGCAGAGCTGATTGCTAATTATTCCAAGGCACACTTCGAACAGATGAACGCCGCTGCCGTCGGGGTCAAGGAAGTGCGCGGCGTGCTCGAAACCGCCAAAGAGCGCTTGGCCAATGGCGGGCAGCGGACCGTGTTGTTTTTGGATGAGATTCACCGTTTCAACCGCGCCCAGCAGGACATCCTGCTCCCCGATGTGGAGAATGGACTCATCCTGCTGGTGGGCGCGACCACGGAAAATCCGTTCTTTGCCGTCAACTCACCGTTGGTCAGCCGGAGCCAGATTTTTCAATTCGCCCCGCTGAGCGAAGATGACATTCGCCATTTGATTAGCCGCGCCGTGGCTGATCCTGAGCGCGGCTTCGGTAAGCTCAATATTCATGTCGACCCCCAGGCCATCGACCTGTGGGCGACCCTATCCGATGGCGACGCCCGACGGGCGCTCACAGCACTCGAAGTGGCCGTGCTGTCGCAATCCCCTGAAACACCCGAATCCCCGATTACGATCGATCTTGATGTCGCTGAGCAGTCCATGCAGCGGAAGGCAATTGTTTATGATGGCAGCGGTGATGAACATTACGATGCCACCAGCGCATTGATCAAATCGATGCGCGGCTCCGACCCTGATGCTGCGATTTATTGGCTCGCCCGCATGCTCGAAGCCGGCGAAGACCCTCGCTTTATCGCCAGGCGAATCGCGATCCTCGCCAGCGAAGACATCGGTAACGCCGACCCTAACGCCCTGCAGGTCGCTGCCGCCGCGTATCAGGTCGTTGAGCGGATCGGTATGCCCGAGGCGCAGCTCACGCTTTCGCAAGCCGCCATCTATATGGCCACCGCCCCCAAGTCCAACGCCAGCGCTCTAGCCATCTGGTCGGCGATGTCAGATGTTCGCGAGGGCCGCACCATTCCCGTCCCCCGCCACCTGCGCGATACCCACTACAAGGACGCCGGTCGGCTGGGTAATGGGCAAGGTTATCAATACGCGCATGATTTCAAAGGCGGATATGTCGATCAGGATTATCTGGGTGTCGACAAGACCTACTACACCCCCACCGATCGCGGGTATGAAGCCACCATCGCCCGGCATATGAACGCCCTGCGCCAGGCCGCTGCGGAAAACTCCGTCGAAAAACCATCGTCGCCCATGCGGCCGTAGCGCTTCAGGTCCCTGGCTCCAACACCAGCTTCCGCTCCGTGTACTTTCGCGGAATTGCTCCGCACTCCGGGCACCGGTCCGGCGTCGCGTGCAAGTCGTAACCGCAGACCCTGCACAGTCCATGGCGCTCGCGGTAGCGCCCCGGGAACCAAAGCCAAAGTTGCCATATCAAACTTACCACAACGCTCACCGCGGCAGATGCGTAACCGATCCGCTTGTCAAAATGATGTATAAGGATTGGAGACGATGGAAGCGGCCGATCGAGCCAATACCTGTAACAGTGATACCCAACACATTCCCCGGTACGCGCATCGAGGATTTCCAAATAGTCACCGGCGCTTTCACGTCCATGGATTTACAGCGTTCGCGAATCGGCGTCGAGATTCACCTTGTTATTGTAGGCAGAATGCGCAACACACCCTACTGCGATGAGGGTCCGACTCCATAATTTCCGTCCATCCTGAAGATTGATCGCGGCAACTTTACAGCCCTCACTGCATGATAAAAAGCTCCCTGTGTAGAGCCGATCTCCCACGATCTGAAAGATGTACCCATTGGAGCTGAACACGGCCTGCGAGTATGCAATCGTGCCATCCCGCCGCGTGAATGTGACCGTGATACGTTCGTTGGAATACTCGCCGGACTCCTGGCACTCCACCTTATATTCTCCCGACGGCCGCTTTGCGCAGAAATCCAGCGTGGCCTCTTCCGGTTTAAACCGCCACGATACCGCATCTGCCAGCCGCTGATCGGGGTAGCGCCAGGCGACGATTTTTTCGCCCACCAGATTAACGGCTGGCCCAAGTACCGCGCAAAACACCAACAGGGCCAGCAGTCGAACGAGTCCGCGCTTCATGCGTTGAAAAGCTTATCCCAAAAGAAGACGAACGAGTGCATGAGAATATCGAACGCCACTACCTCATGGGCTTGAGCGATGACGTTTCATTCAGATGGAATCGGCCCAAAAACTTGACCGTCGCGCGATTGCCGTCCATGATTCCTGCTCGCATTTCTGGAGAGGTGTCCGAGCGGCTGAAGGAGCAGCACTGGAAATGCTGTAATGGGCTTAAACCCATTCGGGGGTTCGAATCCCCCCCTCTCCG
>JBBSFP010000381.1:0-3042 GCA_038238625.1 Tepidisphaerales bacterium | reverse complement strand
GTTCGGTCGAAAGTAAATTAATCGCTGACGAAGTATGATAGAGCGACATTTCTTCGGGTGTAAAAGCAGGGTTCTTGAGGGGCGCGGTATACGTTTCAGTGGTACTCTGTTGGCCCGGACCAAGGCCGCGGTCGATCTGAGCACCCGTGAGGTTCCAGGCATGCAGATGGGGATCCCACGCCGCGCTTTCGGCGCGTAGATGGCTCAGAGGTAGAAAATTCTTATCCCGAAAAATCACATCCACTTTTTCAAGCTTTGCCCATTGATTGCCCTGCAACCGACAAAGCGCGGCTGTCAGAAGGGTATTGTCGTCACCCTGCATCGACCCGATGGCAAAGATGTTCCGACCCGCTTCCTGTCGTGCCTCGGTATGGCTGCGCATCAGTTTCGGAATGAAATGCGGGATGATCAATTCCTGATCAACCAGCAGCAATCCGTTAAGTACCACGCTGGCCAACACGATAGGCACTGCGACCCGCAAGAGTGGCACACCGGCTGAAAGCGTGGCACTCAATTCGTTGAAACGGCTCATCCGCATTAAGGTGAATGCAGCTGCTACCACGGGGATAATTCCCGACAATTGCACAAAAAATACAAAGGTCTGATAAAAATAATAATCGGCAATTGTCTGTAACAGGCCGAAAACTGAATCCATCCCGCTCAGCCCCTCTTTGTTCTGAATTGAAACCAGTTCGTCAAAATTAAAAAGCATGTCCAGAACGACGTACAGCCCCACTAGAACCATGAAGCTCAGGAGGTAGTTTTTCAAGAACGCCTTCAGGACATAGATGTCCAGAATTTTCATCGACGCGCATCGTATCTAAAGCCCGACACGAATCAAAACGGCGCTGGAACAGTACGGTGGGACATGGTATTGAATGATGCCATGTGGGCTCGGCACATTGCGAACCACGGCATGGGATTATTGCGCGAAGCCACGCGCGGCACGCTGGCACTTTGGTATCCACCGATCTGCTTTTTGTGCGAGCAAACAGATGCGACCAACATGCTTTGCCAAGAGTGCCGCGGGAAACTGGAAGCGCTGGAAAATACACCCGCATGCTCTCGATGCGCGATGGCCATCAAACTCCCCAACGCGCCCTGCCCGTTCTGTCGTGGTAAAGGTCCGGGAATTATCCACAGCATGGCAGCGCTTGGCCGCTTCAGTGATCCATTGCGGCACCTTTTGCATTTGTTTAAGTACCACCAGAACTGGGCCGTTGGTCACATGCTGTCCGAACGGCTACTGAATCAGCCACGCGCCATAGAACTGCTGAAGGAAGCGGATGTCCTCGTTCCGGTGCCCCTGCATCCCTTTAGACAATTCACGCGCGGGTTCAACCAGGCTTCGGTAATCGCGCATCGCCTGGCAAAAGCCACGTCGCTGCCCGTGATATGCGCTGTCGAGCGCATCCGAAATACACCGACACAGACATTTCTGCATTCCCGTCACCGACGTGAACAGAACATGAGTGATGCGTTTGCCTTGGCACAGCCGCGCCGTATTGTCGGTAAGCGCGTGTTACTGATCGACGATGTAGTCACCGTCGGTGCCACGATGCGGGCGGTAGCACGCTGCGTCCGAGAAGCACGCCCAATGAGCATCAACGCGTTGGCTCTCGCTGTCGCGGATGATAAACGGCGTGACTTGCGCACCTATTAATCTGTCAACTCGGTAGGGAACAGGCGAATGCGTGCCGATAAGACGATAACGATGCTTTACCTCCGGCCATAAGATTTAGACTTTCCAGGAGCCCGCGATGTCCATGTTAGGCAAAGTTGCACGAGCTACCGGATTACGCAAGGACCCACCCAAACCGGTTCCCCCGGTGGCAACACTGGACTGGTTTCCCACTTTCGCGCTGTCAGTAGATGCCCCCCCAGTCTATACAAAACGGCTGCTTGATATCGCGCTCAACGCCGTCCGGTCAACCATCAACGACGTGTCGCTGGATGACCTGGGAAAACGAGAAGATTTCCCGGATTGGGCCCTCACATGGCCTGGTGAACACTATCGCCTTCTCGGCGGGCTTATGCTTACGCTAAAACCGCGCGTTGTCATCGAACTCGGCACAGACAAAGGCATCTCCGCATTGGCAATGCTCAAGTACCTCCCCCCGGGAAGTAAACTCATCACCTTCGACATCGTCCCCTGGCAACAGGTCCCCGATAAAGTTTTGCGCACGCCTGATTTTGCCGATGGCCGTCTCCAACAACGCCTGGCCGACCTTTCCGAACCCACTGAGTTGGAACGGCACCGAGAGTTGTTGGAGTCCGCCGATTTCTTTTTTATCGACGCGCCGAAGGACAACGTTTTTGAATACAAGTTACTTGAAAATCTTAAGGCATTGCGCTTCAAGCAGTCGCCCATCTTGATGTTCGATGATACGCGTTTGCTGACGATGTTGAAATTATGGAATGAACTTCAGCAGCCGAAGCTGGATATCAGCTCGTTCGGCCATTGGAGCGGGACAGGGCTGGTAGAATGGGCACCGGCAGTATGACTTGGATTCCCTTGCGATGAAGGTTAGCACCTCAACCTTGGGGAACGATTCCCAACTGCAATTCTATTGCGCCATTCAGGACTTGAACCTGAAACCCGCTGATTAAGAGTCAGCTGCTCTGCCAATTGAGCTAATGGCGCTGAATTCCGAGGCGAGGGAAACTTTAGTTCACGGGCGAACATTGTCAACCATTATCAATACGATCATGCCACGCTGGCCCAATGTCATGGGCGAAAAGGGTTGTCATTGATTGGAGCCTGTGGCTTTGGACGTGGTTGGTTTTGATTGGCCTGCGACCGCTCGGCCTGCTGGAATTGCATGCGGGCAGCCAAATTGTGGAAATCAATCCATTGCATCATGAGGGCATGGGCATTACCCAAACGGATGAACTGCGACCGTTGATCCTCAGTTCGCTGCCGATCCATCTCATTCCATTGCGGAATAACTTCGTTCACCTCCGCCAGGACAACTTTGTGTTCGCGGGGAAGCTCAAGGATCCCATCGGGCCGATTGGGAGAGGCGCTGGGAACATCATTTT
>JBBSFP010000380.1:0-3076 GCA_038238625.1 Tepidisphaerales bacterium | reverse complement strand
ATCAACAACCCTTCGCTGGCGTCATAGCGATCGACATGAAAATCCATCTCGTCGCCAACCTTGGGCTCCTCTTCGAACTGCAACATCGAAGCAATGCCCTGGCTCTTGCCGCCGAAGTCGACAAAGACATCGTCCTTGTCGACTGAAACCACGCGTCCCTTCCGCATTTCACTGCGAGGCCCTTTATCACCACCGCCAGCAGGCTCGGCGGCGCGATCGGCGCCGGGCTTGGGCTTGTCGAAAGCGTAAAGCGCGTCAATCGACAGCTCTCCCATCGCCAAATCGATTTCCTTATCGAGGGCCGCATCGTCGGCCGAGCGGAATTTTTCTTTGTACTGGTCTTTAGAAAGATTCGGGTGATCGGATTCGCTGGGGAGCATGGAATTTCTCTGCCAATGAAATGCAACGGGAGTCTATTACGCGACTATGGGAAGGGGGACACGACAGTTCACGGCAGGTCGCGCACTCGCTTGCCACCGGGTCGATCCATTTTCGTCGGCCTTATGCCGGTGTCAATCCGAAAGCGGCCTGAATCCCATCCGCAAAGGCAATTTAGAAGTGTTCTCCCAAAATCATTTCCATGGGCCGATACCCGTATTTGGCCGCAAAGCGCTGATACATCACCCCGTCCCCTGCCGAGGAGTTGTCATACCACCCTCCTTCGGCCAGCCACAATTCGCGCCGCATGACCAATTGCATTCCATCCACATACAACACGCGTGGCGGATTTCCGGTGAGAATGAGGTAATACTCCGGATTGTTCAGACAGCGCACCAGCGAATCGCCAAAGCGTTGGATGCCCCGGGCGATGATTGCGTAGACGACAATGTCGTTTTTATCGAGTACTTTTCCTTCGCTGAAAAGGCGGGGCGGGCGGTCAATCGCCTTAGAAATCTCCTCCAAAGCGTTGGGGTAAAGAATGTTGTCGGAGTTCATGAAAATGATGTAGTCGCCGGTGGCTTCGCGAAGCCCGCGATTACGATTGTCGGCGGCGTTGTCGCTGAAGGTTTCGCTGCATTTCAAAGCGATGGGGAATGGCTGCGAAGTGTCGAGCAGCGGGCCGTTGTGATACGCCAACAACTCGAAATCCTGATTGGTCTGGGCATAGATGGAATTAGCGGCCCGCCATAACTCGGTGTGCTTGCTGGCAGCCTGGTAGTGAATCAACACAATCGTGAATCGCGGCATGGGCGGGATTATTGACACTGCCCCGAACCCTGTCAATTGCACCCTGATACGCGTCTGGATACCATTCCGGCCGCCTCACGTTTGCCACCGGCGGCCTTGGAAATGGGTAAACCTGTGACCCCAATGCGCATTCTTTTGACCGGCGATCGGGGATACATCGGGTCTGTCCTGGCTGAAGTTCTCCTTCAAAAAAAATACGATGTGGTGGGGCTTGATGCCGGATATTTCTCCCAGTGTGTGCTCTATCCTCCTGAAAATATCTATCAGGCAATAACGGCTGATTTGCGCGATGTTCAACCGGCAATCTTTCAAGGCATGCACGCGGTCATCCACCTGGCGGGGCTTTCGAACGATCCACTGGGTGAGCTCGCGCCACACCTGACCGATCAGATCAATCGTGAGGGCGCAGTCCGCCTGGCGCAGCTCGCAAAACAAGCAGGCGTCCAGCGCTTCGTATATGCCTCAAGCCAGAGCATGTACGGCGTTAGCGACACCGATGCAGAACTGGACGAAGATAACAGCGCCAAAAATCCCATCACCGCCTATGCCCGAACTAAATGGCAGTGCGAGTTGGCAATTAAGGACCTGGCGAGCGAACAATTCGTGGTGGTCTGCCTGCGGCCATCGACTGTCTTTGGTGCCAGCCCACGCCTGCGCTGTGACATTGTTTTTAACAACCTGGTGGCATGTGCATACACCACCGGCAAAATCGAGATCAAAAGCGATGGCACCCCCTGGCGACCGGTGGTCCATGTGCGCGACGTCTGCAATGCTTTCGTCGCCGCACTCGAAGCACCAGCCCATTTGGTCAATCGCAGGTCGTATAACGTCGGCATCCGTAACGGTAATTTCACGGTGCGCGAATTGGCAGAAGCCGCCCAGCGCGCGGTGCCAGGCAGCGCGCTGATTTTCACCGGTGAGCATGGCAATGACAGCCGCACCTACCGCGTTTGCTTCGGCCGAATCCTCACTGAACTCAAAGACTACTTCCGCCCGGAGTGGGATCTCGATCGTGGTGGTAAAGAGCTGGTTGACCTTTTCAAACGCATCCGCTTCACCGAAGCGCAATTCCGCGGCCCGATCTGCAACCGCCTGATAAGCCTCAATCAAAGTTTAAAGAGCGGCGCGCTGGACCCAAGCCTGAGATTTGGCCGATGACGCAATCGCTCTCACATACATTGACGCGCTGCCGCACCTGCAATGGCGATCAGTTGGATATGCTGCTGGATCTGGGTGTCCAGCCCCCGGCCAACTCTCTGCGCGAAAAGCGGAGCGATCCGCTACCGAAATTCCCGTTGAAGATTTGCCGCTGCGCAGCCTGCGCTACCGTGCAATTGACCGAAACGGTTGATCCCTCTTATCTGTTTCAGCAATACCTTTGGGTAACAGGTACCTCGCGTACGGCCCACGAATATGCCCGCCGCTTTTGCGACGAAGTGCGCCGCCGCGCTGCTGGCAGCACAACTGGCGTAAACCCATTGTTCGTCGTCGAAGTAGCCAGCAATGATGGGACTTTCCTCAGGCCTTTCCAAGCGGCCGGGGATCGCGTGCTGGGGATCGATCCCGCGCGCAACATCGCCGGTGCCGCCAGCGCCGCTGGCATCCCTACCTGGGCAGAGTTTTTCAATCCGCAAACGGCTCGGCGCATCGTCACCGAAATGGGTCATGCCCATGTGGCGTTTGCCAGGAATGTGCTCCCGCATGTCCCCGATCCGCTGGCGATTCTCAGGGGGATGGCGGATGTCGTGCGCGACGATGGCATCGTGGTGGCCGAATTCCATCAGGCAGACGCCATCCTCAACGAATTGCATTACGACTCGATCTATCACGAGCACCTTTTTTATCATTCGCTGGCGTCGATGGAACAACTGCTCGCCAAGGCCGGCTT
>JBBSFP010000379.1:0-3079 GCA_038238625.1 Tepidisphaerales bacterium | reverse complement strand
AGCCCGTGCCCCCGATCAGCCCCACTTTCATTCTGCCCAGCTCTTCGCTCATATGGAAAGAGTGTATGCCGGGGTGAAGGGCGGGGGTAGAGCCAACCACCCGCTGGCCGACCCTGCTATCCAGATCGCCTCACATCAGCTTCCCAAGGAGCTGCATACAGCCCGAAATGTGACCCGCATTTTGTAGGTAGACCCAGAGCGGTCTTTCAATGATAATCACAAGCAAGCTTGATCCGCGGACTTACCGCGATAGGCCGGACCGCTTTCGGAGCGACATCGACGAGCGTCGGTGGGTTTCAGCGGCGAGCTGCAAGCGCATTTTTAGAGAAGGTAGGTTCTCATGTCCGTTTCCAAATTTGTCCTGTCCGCTGCCATCCTCGGTGGTTCATTCTTCATGACCGGTGCCGGTTGTGGAATGATGTCGCACGATGATTCTTCCTCGATGAACAACGACAACATGTCCCGCGACCAGATGATGAAGAAGGGTGACGACATGATGATGAAGGGGCAGAAGATGAAGGATGATGCCTCCCGCATGGACAACGGTGCCACCATGCAGGGCATGAGCAAGGACGACATGATGATGAAGGGTGACAAGATGATGCGCGATGGCCAGTCAATGAAAGACAAGGCCATGAACATGAAGTAATTCTTCAACTGCAGACAATCTGGCAACAATCGGGCGGGCACCTCATGGGTGCCTGCCTTTTTTTATAGACAGTCTGTGCGTCGAAAATGCGTTAAATGGACCTATTTCGCCGGGCATTCAGGATGCATCCCCCCGCATCCGATTGTCGAACCACGGTTTCAAAACCGGCACCCGTCAGGATGTCGATAAAGCCCTCCCGGTTCCCCGCGTGGTCGTGCAGTTCGATGGTCAACTGCTGCGCCATTGCCAGCAGGAGGCTGTCGCGGGTGAACAGCTCGAATTCGCCACCTTCAATATCCGATTTGATTAAATCGATTCGCGTCAGGTGATAGTGGTCTACGAAGTCCCGTTCGGAAATGCATGGAACCGCGGATGCATTGTCCGCCTGCATGCGTTCCTGCACAGAAGTTTTGCCCCCGATAAAGCTATGACAAATCTGCAACCGCTCCTCGGCATGGTTGACCTTCGCGGCACGCTCGATGGAAAACAGCACATCAGGATTGGGTTCCACCGCGATGACCTTCACGTCCGGCCCCGACCCCAGTGCCAGGGCAGTAAAGTTTCCCATGTTGGCTCCCAGATCCAGCACAATGCCGTTGGGGGGGATCGTGAGGTATCCACCGCCAAGGTACATATCGCGCACCCAGATTTCACGGATTCCGCTGATCACCTGCTTACCGGTCATGATCGCCGTTGCCGCTCGCAGGCGGCAATCAAACGGCCCCTCCCCCATCGCCCGGTCGGCGGACTGCAAATTGCGCTGCCTCATGCAGGTGCTCAAATTCAGCATCACGCGCCCCATCCACCGCAGCGCCACGGCCCGCCCGCACACCCGCACCAGCCCTAAAAAATCAGAAAAAAGGATTCGCAGCATGAGGTATTCCAACAATCCACCCCTGTAAATCGATTGTAACCCGCGCGCTGGAGTGTGCAATTCACCCGACCAAAAGGATTCACCCACCTTCTTTTGCTTTGATCGGCGGAAATCGGGACGCATCGCCAAGAGCAGAGAAGGGCCGGTGTTAGGTGCTCCCGCGGTTTAGTCACACTGATCGCAGATTTGCCGGCGTCACCGTGGAATATATGTTTAAACCCTTTATTCACGCTGCGCTAACGATACCGCTGACCCACTCCGGCTGCTCTGCCGGGTGGCATCCAGCAAAGCCATCGTGGGGAAGACACTTTCGATCGGTACGGCCGGCGGAGCGTTGGTTTCAATCGCCTGGGCGAACTGCTCCCAGATGTCGCATTCGGTGAGGCCGAGCGGCGCTGGCGCGACATCACGTTCGCTTCGGTCGCTTGCGGTCCATCGCAGCCGGGCCCAGGTGGCCACATCGAAATTCGGGCTGTGTGGGCTGTCCACAGAGCCTTGCGTGCCATCAATGTGCCAGCGCGGCAAGGGCAAAGTGGTGGTGGTGTTGATTTCGACCAGACCTGTGGCTCCGTTGTCGAAATCGATGAGGATGCGGGCGAAATCGTCGCAGTCGCGGGTCCACACGTTGCCGCGCAGCTGCGCGAAAACGCGCAGGGGCTTAGCGGGGAGCATGAGTTGCCAAATCTGGTCGATAAAATGGCTCCCCCAATCATAGAGTGCGCCCCCACCATATTGGGCTTCGTTGCGCCATTGCGGATGCCATTCCGGGGCGGCGGGGCCGACGCAGCTTTCCCATTGGCTCAGGCGGCTCTCGACATTGATCACGCGGCCGAGAATCCCGCTGGCGATAGCCTGCCTGACAGTCAGGTAATCAGCATCCCATCGGCGGTTGTGAAACACCGACAAGACGCGCTCGCGTTCAGCCGCCAGCGCGCCCAATTCGCGGGCCTGCGGCAAGTTCAGGGTGACGGGTTTTTCCACCATCGCATGTTTCCCGGCAAGCAGCGCCGACCGGGCGTGGTCAAAATGCATCGCCGTCGGTGTGGCGATCAGCACCGCATCGACATCCGGGTTGGAAAGCATCTGGTCGAATTCCATCAGGGCCAAGCCGCGATCGCGCGCCATCTCCTGGCGTGCCGGGGTGGCGTCCGCCACGGCCACGGCCCGTAGCCCGCGGGCCTGTGCAATCCAGCGCGCGTGCTCAGCACCGATGCGACCGAACCCAATGATGCCCAGCTTCACCATGCCGTTAATGTAGTCTTCGTCGCGGACGTCCGCTAAGATCGGCTGCTACGACGGACCTATCTGGAAAAAATCCTGTGGAGAAACCATGTCACGAACTGCCTTTATCTGCGCACTGTTTCTAGCTGCGTTGGGGAATCTGTTGAAGCCGAATTGCACTTTCGCAGAAGAGCAACTCAAGGTGGCGCTGATCCTTCCCGGTTCGGATAGTGACAAGGGTTGGAATCAGATGGCGCGCGAGGGGCTCGATACCATCAAGGAAAAACTCGATGCGCGCACGTAGGTGATTACAAATGTAAAATCATCTGATTTTT
>JBBSFP010000378.1:0-3087 GCA_038238625.1 Tepidisphaerales bacterium | reverse complement strand
TTTCCAGCCATGGCATCGCGTGGCGGTGCGAGTGCGACGGACAAGAACGCCCCCGATCCTTCCAGCGCCCCCAGACCGCGCTGGCCCTCAACAATCAGAACCTTTAGTTCATTGAAAACTTCCACCACGCGCATGCGCGTGTTGTCTGTTTTCAAATGATCGTCACTACTTAGCGAAGCCGAAAGCACATGCGGCCCACCCACATCAATCTTCTGGCTGGCGCTGATCACCGGTGGTGTATCGGCATCGACGTTAATATCTGATCCACCGGCGAGGGTGACATCGTCCACTTTCCACTGCAGATTCGACAGCCCGCCATGCCCGCCGAAGCGACGCGCGGTAGCGATAAAATGCAGATTGAATTTCGTACTCACCAGGTTGGTGTCCGGCTGCAAATCAACAATCGCCTGGTTCCATTGATCCGCCTTTCCAAGCAGGTGCACTGTCGTTTTAAAGACATCGGGCAACCGTGCGGCAATCGCCTTGATCTTTTCCCCCTGCGCGCCTTGCCAACTGCACCGGGTATTATCGCTCAGGATATAGAGGCTTTTATTGGGTGACTTGGAATTGTCCTGCCCCGCCTTAAGCGCCAGGTCCAACGCGCGGGGGATGTCGCTTTCGTTGTACGATTGCTCCACGCGGTCAACTGCGGCGCGTGCGGCTTGAAGGTCGTAATTCGGCTTGGAAATCACATAATCCGCCGGGCGCGCGGTGGTAATGATCATCACCGATTCTCCACCCGCCGCCAGTCGATCAATGTATTGCTTTACGATGATCTTCGCCTGATCCAGTTGATTTTTGCTGTTGGGCCGCGGGGTTTCGTACGACATGGAATAACCATTGTCGATGATAAACACATGCAGTCCGGCGCGCTGGGCGGCAAAGGCCGTCATTGGATTGCTGTCGCACGCCAGGGGACGCGCCAAAGCTGCGCCGAGCAGCATCAGCACCGCGCACCGTGTCGCCAGAAGGATCCATTGTTCAAATTTGAGTCGGCGTCGATTCTTCCGCATGGCCTGCAGGAGGTATTCCATGGCCGCCCAGCGCACTACCTTGAATTTCCGCCGATTCAGAATATGAATCAGAATGGGGATCCCCACCAGCGCTGCTCCGGCGGCAAAGAACCCAGGTGTGATAAATCCAGCTGCCAATGCTGTATGCAGATGGAGCAGTCCCAACACGATTGCAAGCATTCTCAAACTCGTTTCAATTTCGTCGGGGTGGCGTTTAGACCAGCCGTCGGAATTACTTAATGGATGCAGCCCGCGTCGCCAGGAAATTACTAAGGCTGACGTCCAGGGTTTGGCCGGTGTTCATTCGTTCGAAATCGATATGCATTCCTCGGCAGAGTTTTTTTAGATTCTCAGTGAAAATCTGTAGTTGCTCGAGATAACCCGCCCGGAGCGCGCGGGGCTCGGTAAGGAGTTCACCCATCTCCTCCAGCCCCTGAAAGAGGGTGACATCTTCGAACGGGAAGGTAATTTCCTGCGGATCGAGAATCTGGAAAACCATCAGCTCATGTTTTTTGTAACGCAGATGTCGCAGCCCCTTTTTGATGCTTTCCAGATCATCAAAAAAATCCGACAGGATTACAATGAGACTGCGGTGGGTCAGTTTCTCAGCCAACTGATCGAGAATTTTTCCGGTGTTGGTCTTTTTGAGTTTGGGCTCGACGCTGAGCTCGCGGGTGATCATGCGCCATTGGTTGGGCGTATTGCTGGGCTTGTGAAATTTCTTTAATTCGCTGTCAAAAATCGCCAAGCCGGCGGAATCTTGCTGTTGGATTGCCATGTACGACAGCGACGCGGCGATGGCGGTTGCCAGGTCAAATTTGCTCCAGGAATGTTTGCCATCCGAGATGGAGCTGAACCCCATCGATTCGCTGGAATCCACCACGCAGATCAGGTGCAGATTGGTCTCCTCCTGATATTGCTTGAGATAAATCTTGTCAGAGCGCCCAAACACTTTCCAATCGACGTGGCGAATGTCGTCGCCGGCGACATATTGGCGGTGCTGTGCAAACTCAACGGAAATGCCCTGATACGGGGACCGGTGCATCCCGGTCATGAGACCTTCGACAATCAGGCGGGCACGCAGGTCCAGCGCGGATATGCGCGCCAGCACTTTGGGATCGAGGTAACGTCGGTAATCGGTATCAGCCGCCTGCGTCATGGATCGTCACGTCGTCAGATTGCACTAGCAAATCATTGAAAGACTCGCCGGGCCTCAGGCAGTTTTGACCGCGTGCTCCGGCATGATGCGCGAAGCGGCGCGATCCAGTTCGTCATATTGTTGACGCGGAATGAAATCCATCAGCTTCTTTACAATTGTGTCGCTGCGAATCCCCTCGGCCTCCGCATTGAAATTGGTCACGATGCGATGTCGCAATACCGGTAATGCCACCTGGCGAATGTCTTCAGTGCTCACATGATAGCGCCCCTTGAGCAGCGCACGTGCCTTACCGGCCAAAATCAGATACTGGCTTGCACGCGGGCCAGCGCCCCAGCCCACATATTCGTTGACGAAATCCGGCACGTTGCCTTCGGTCTTTCGGGTGTTGCGTGTGAACTGCAGGGCATAGCGGATCACATGGTCCGCCACCGGTACCTTACGTACGATCTCCTGCAAGGCGACTACTTCTTCGCCGCTCAGCACGTGCTGTAGATCAACCTTGCGGTTCATCGTGGTAAGGCGAACGATCTGAAATTCTTCATCTTCGCTGGGATACCCGACGTTGATGTTGAACATGAATCGATCGAGCTGTGCTTCCGGCAACGGATAGGTGCCTTCCTGTTCGATTGGATTCTGCGTAGCCAATACGAAAAAAGGCTGGGGCAACCGATGCTGTTTGCCACCGGCCGTCACCTGATGCTCCTGCATTGCTTCCAGGAGCGCTGCCTGCGTTTTGGGCGGTGTACGGTTAATTTCGTCCGCCAGAATCACATTGGCAAAAATAGGCCCGCGAACAAAGCGTAGTTGCCGCCCACCTGTGGTCTTGTCCTCTTCGATTACTTCGGTACCAGTAATGTCCGATGGCATTAAATCCGGGGTGAACTGAATGCGACTGAAGCTTAATCCAAGCGTACG
>JBBSFP010000377.1:0-3132 GCA_038238625.1 Tepidisphaerales bacterium | reverse complement strand
GATTTATTCGATGATCCTCGGCCGACAGATCGAAGATTTGTCCTACGATGTGATCCTTCGAGAGCTCGAAAAACAGGCAAGGCAAGGCGTTGACTATTTCACGATCCACGCCGGTGTATTGCGCGAGCATCTGCCGTTCGTTCGCAAACGGCTGATCGGAATCGTCTCGCGTGGCGGGAGCCTGCTGGCGAAGTGGATGATCCACCACAACAAGCAAAACCCGATGTACGAAATCTTCGACGACATCTGCGACATCATGCGGGAATACGATGTCAGCTTTAGCCTGGGGGACGGGCTGCGCCCCGGCGGACTCGCCGATGCCACTGATGAAGCGCAGCTCCGCGAGCTGGCAACGCTGGGCGAGCTTACCGAGCGTGCCTGGGCGCGCGGCTGCCAGGTAATGGTGGAAGGGCCCGGTCATGTGCCCTTTGATCAAATTGAATACAACATGAAGCTGCAGCGTCGGCTGTGCCATGGCGCACCGTTCTATGTGCTGGGCCCGCTGGTGACCGATATTTTTCCCGGATACGACCATATTACCAGTTGTATTGGTGCGACCGCGGCGGGGTACCACGGCGCGTCGATGCTGTGCTATGTGACACCCAAGGAACACCTGGGCCTTCCCAAGAAAGACGATGTTAAGCAAGGGTGCGTCGCATACAAGATTGCTGCCCATGCTGCCGATGTGGCCCTGGGCATCCCCGGCTCGCGCGACCGCGACGATGAATTGACCAAAGCCCGCGCGGCCCTTAACTGGCAAAAACATTTTGATCTTTCATTCGATCCCGAATTGGCGCGCGCCTATCACGATGAAGACCTGCAGGTTGACACCGATTTTTGCGCCATGTGCGGGCATGATTGGTGTTCAGTGCGCATCAGCAAGGAAATTACCGATTTCTACAGCGGTAAGGATGCCGAGGCCCAGCCACTGAAAACCGCGCAGGCCTCCCCCGGCATCACGCCGGGCGGTGCCCAGGTTCTTGAGCAGCGCGGAAATCTCTCCGCAGATCAGATCATGAAACTGGCTCACAAAGGAAAGAAGGCCGACTGCCATAGCGACAAGGTCACCGACCCCGCTTCCGCCCGCGAAGTGAAAAACGTAGTTCAACTCAACACGCTCAAGGCCCATGGCGTAGCGTTGAACGAAGACGGTCTTTAGGTCGCCCCCCCTCCCAAATGGCCCATCGCCTGGATATTCGCCAGACCTTCGCTGCACTTCGTCAACAGAGGCGTTTGGCATTGATGCCTTTCGTGCCGGCGGGTTATCCCGATTTGCAAACGACTGCTGCACTGTTACCGGCGCTGGACGCTGCCGGAGCGGATGTGATCGAGGTGGGAATTCCATTTTCAGATCCAATTGCCGACGGCCCAGTGATTCAAGCGGCCTTTACGGCTGCGCTGAAAAATAAACTCAGGCTCACTGATATTTTCGCGACCGTTGCCCAGGCCCGCGAGCGGGTCAACGCACCGATGGTGGCCATGGTCAGTTACAGCATTGTGTTTCGTTACGGGGTGAATCAATTTCTGCGGGAAGCAAAAACGGCTGGATTCGATGGTCTGATTCTTCCCGATTTACCGCCTCCCGAAGCCCAGTCAGTTTGCAGACTCGTCCGCGCCGCAGGGATCGACACGATCTTGTTAGTGGCTCCGTCGACCCCGCCCAGTCGCCGCGAAGAGATCGCCCATCTATCGAGCGGATTCGTGTATTACCTTTCGGTATCCGGGATCACCGGCGAGCGCGATCAGCTTCCGGCTGACTTGTCCGCGAACGTGGCTGCGCTAAAAAAAATCACGGCACTTCCGGTCTGCGTCGGGTTCGGCGTATCCAAACCAAAGCACCTCGCCCAACTGGCGGGCGTGGCGGATGGAGCCATTGTGGGAAGCGCTCTGGTCAAACAGATGAACGACCATGTTAGCGAAGGTCCTGCAAAAATCGCGGCGGCTGCAGCGGCATTTTGCGGAGAGTTGCTCAAGCAAGTCCGATAACGCCTCGGCCCACTGTATCTTCCTGTGTCTGGTTGGCCCACTCTTTCGACTACAATTCTGATGCGTCTTACCAACCTTTCGCCTCCGACTGTGTCTTTCTTATGGACCCCAGGGCTAATCAGCCGAGCCCGAGCTTGCCGACAGGTTCTGGCCCGCACCAGGCTGCGGTTTCTGGTGAACCTGCTTCGGATGGCGTGTATGTGACAAAAACCCTGGCGGGTGATCGCAAAGCCTTTGATGAGTTGATCAAAAAGTACCAGCGCCAGGCAGTAGCCGTCTCTTACCGGCTTTTGGGAAACATGCAGGACGCCCTGGAGGTCACGCAGGATGCGTTTCTTAAGAGTTTTACGAGCCTTCAGTCCCTGCAAAAAGGTGATGCCTTCGGCGGCTGGTTGATGCGAATCGTTGCGAATTTGTCATTGAATCATCGCCGAAGTCGAAAGAATAAACGGGCGCTTCCTCTCGATGACCTCTTCGGACCCAGCGCGTCCAACAGCGGTAGCGGCAGTGAATGGATGGCGCGCAGCGGCGACCCTGTGCGTAACCTCGAAAGCCAGGAACTGGGTGTCAAATTGCAAAAGGCACTGGCCGAGTTGCCCGAAAAACAGCGCCTGGCCCTCGTGATGTTTACTCTCGAGCAATTGCCCCAGAAAGAAGTGGCTGAGGCATTGCAGTGCAGCGTGGAAGCAGTGAAATGGCATGTCTTCCAAGCGCGAAAGAAGCTCAAAGACCTTCTTAAAGAAAATATGTAAACTTCGAAATCGTTCAGTGTTACCAATGTCTGTTTTTGTAAAGAAGCCACTGATGTCCGATAATCTCGAATTCAATGTCAGCCAGTATGTCGACGGCACCCTGCCGCCGGGGGAGATCTCCGCACTCGAAGCGCGGCTGGTATCCGATCCTCTGGCCCATGCCATGGTAGCCGATTACCAGCGCGTGGAAGATGGGTTGCGTGGGCTGGCTGCCGCCCCGCTGCCGGATTTGAACTGGTCCTTCGCAAGCCCCGACATGACGTTGGCGCGGGCGTTGTTCCATTTCTCGGTGACGACCTGCTTCTGGGTCGGCTTCTTGTCGCTGTTCGTTGCACAGCCCGCGATCAACAGCACTGCAAGCGTGCCGACCGACGCGGTAAGTATCGTCTTCATG
>JBBSFP010000376.1:0-3144 GCA_038238625.1 Tepidisphaerales bacterium | reverse complement strand
CGGGCGAGCGCGAGTTCGGCAGTGCTGTGCAGATCAGGCATGCGTTGGGGTCCGATCGACATTTTGTAAATATACCTTCGCTTACGTCGTAGGGATACGGATGAATTCCACCAATGGGATAAATCGGTCCAAGTGCAGGCCGCCTGGATAATTGATTATTGAATTAATTTTGACGTCGCTCAGACTTCTATGGTCTGAGGAATGTCGAACGGGGCTGCATCAAGTGTAGCCGCCACCCTGCCGACGGCTGCTGTGTGCTCTGACCAAAAGGCATCAAAAGCCTTTTCCACCGTAAAACGGCTGACGCGATGGGGAGCCGTGCGCGCCATGCGCTGGCGGCGGGTTTCGTCCAATAAAAGGTCCTCGATGGCGTTCGCCCACGCTGAGGGCTTGAGGCTGGCGATGACCAGGCCGGTGACGTTGTCATCCATCGCTTCACGGGGACCGCCCTGATCGCTGACAACAACCGGCAGCCCGCACGCCTGGGCTTCGATTACTACCTGCCCCAGCGTTTCAGTAATAGACGGCAGCACAAGCAAATCCGAACTCGCATAGAGGGCTGCGAGTTGTTCATCGGTCTGGTACCCGAGGAACCGGACCGGCAGGCCAGCAAGCTCCAATTCCATCTGCGCCTGGCAGGGACCATCGCCCACCATTATCAATGCGACATTGCCGGTGCGCTGGCAGAGTTGCTTGAAACAAGCCACTAATAGCGCAACATTTTTTTCCGCGCTCAGGCGGCCCACGTAGAGCAGCGCGTGTTTTTGAGGCAATCCGAGGCTTGGAATCAGCCGGGCATCGCGGCGCTCGGGGTTGTAAATCGAGGGATCGAAACAGGCGGGCGACATGGCATAACGGATGTCACCCAGGTTTTGGCTGCGAACCTGTTGCTCGTAGCGACGGCTGCGCGAAAGAATGGTGTTCATCCGCCCGTAGAACCAGCTGATGTATCCCTCGACGGCAGAAGTCAGGCGGAAATCACCGGTGAGTGCCTTAACGTAGGCCGGGTAATCCACATGATATGTACCCAGCAACGGGATGTGCAGCATGCGCGCTACCAACAGGCCGCACAGCCCCATGGGGCCGGGGGTGTCCACATGGATGGCGTCAAACTGCTGGCGATCAGCCCACTCGAGGACCTCAATGACGGGCGGCAGCGTGAACGTTAGTTCCGGCAGTTGGGGCAGCGCGCGTTGCACCATGGGTTGGAAATTTTTCCGGTACGGTTCATCCCGGTATGGGTGATCATCGTGCCTACCCTTGCTGTCGGTATCAGGTCCGCAGGTGTGAACTATGAGGCAGAATCCACGGTTGGTGGCTTCATGGGCCATGGTGCGGACGAATCGACCGATCCCGTTGGGTTGATCCAGGGTATCGGTAAAGACCCCGACCCGCATGGTGCGGCCAATATCGGCGCTGCGCGCCGCCCCCTGGCGGGTGATACGCCCGAGGTGAGCCCGCTCGCGATTCTGATGGAACAGAGAAAAATAATAGGGCAGGAGCACGAACTGGTGAGCGGTGACGGTGCCGATCGCATCAAACACACCAGCGATTTTTCCGGTTGCAAAATAGTCGCCGATGGCATCTGCGACACCACCGGCAATATCGCGGTTGATTCCGGAGATAAAGCTAAACATCTCGCGATGCTCGCCCAGGGGTGCAAACCCCTCGCTCAGCGCCGCTTTGAGAGGTTGATGGTCGCCCATGCGTTTTCGGCACGATGAGACGAAGAGGTCGCGCAGCAGCGCGGTGCCAACGCTCTTGCGAGATCGACGGCGGAAGATGCCCCTGATTCCACCTACGACTTTGGTCTTCACATTGCGCACGGCCCCGGCCATTAGCGCCCTGGCCAGATCGCGCTTGCGAATCTTTAGCCGGTCGCCCACCAGCAATTGCATAACCAGGTCAAGGACGGTGGTGGCGGGATTTCTTGCTTCGGCGGTACGCACGATGCGATCGTAGTAACGGAGCGCGACACCATAAAAGTTATGGGCGAGCTTGAGGCTCGATCCAGCTTCTCCCCCGGGCGCGCAGCGCCCTTCCCGCAGGCACGCCAGCACATCTTCAACGGTGGCAACGTCGCCCGGAAACTCTGTCCAGGTGCGGCCGAGGTTGAACAAGCCGTGGTCATCACTTCCACCGGTGCGGGCCTTGATCCATGGCTTGGGCCACCGTGGCGCGAGGTTATGCAGCCGGCTGAGCCGCGCGATCTTGTCTTCGCACAATTCTTCTAGCAACGGTTCAAACGCCTGCCGATGCAGTGCGCTGTGCGCACCGTTCAGCGTCTCAAATCCCTTGAATAACAGCATCAATCGTTCAATGTGCCATCGTTCGAGCTTGTCGTTTTGGCGATAGAGAGGGTGAGCCACCGCGTGGGCGATCCGGCGTTCCTCGATGATCTGGGCGCAGTGATAGATATCGTGGGCAGCGGCCTGCAGAGCCTCATGATCCTGTTGCGTGACACCCCAGATCAGGACGTGCATTTTGCAGCCGTCTTCGGGGAAATAGCAGGTGAGTTCTTCCCCCGTGAAAACTCCTGGATATTCGCCAGGCTTTGCCAGCAGGCTTTGCACCCCATTGAGGGTGTCGTGATCTGTGAGCGTGACGAGGTCCATGCCACGCTTTTTGGCCTGTGCATAGACAGCAGCCGGTTCGCTATAACTTTCAGGGCACTGCAGAACATTGAGCACCGCCTCGTCGGCTTCGGTGCTGGCAATGCTGTGGCAGTGTAGATCGATGCGCCTGGGCCTGACCGGTGAACCATGTTTTTGTGAATCATCGCGATGGTTCAATGGGTCATCGTCCAAAACGTCGGGGCGCATGCGGACTGAGAGCTCCAGCGGCAAATTGGTCTTGCCCGTGTGGACAGAAGAACCCTTGCTGCTGGAAGCAAGATCGGTATGAGCGGAGATCGGGTGTGCGGACATCGCAAATCCTTTCCTCGGCGATCAACAGCAGGCTGCAACGAGATCAGACCTTGCCCCAAAACCATGCAGCCTTCGCTCCTCCCCTTAAAAACCGATCACCAAGCACCGCTTAGCAATGCGAGGCTGCAAGAGGTTCGACCGAAACGTTAATGGACAGCCGTAATCGCCAATCCCTGGATTCGAACCAACGGGCTCCATCCCGTTTACCCAATCATCG
>JBBSFP010000375.1:0-3160 GCA_038238625.1 Tepidisphaerales bacterium | reverse complement strand
GCTGAAAAGCATCTCCGCGAAGCCTTTTCCACCGATCACGCCCTGCTCATGGGGCAATTTAATCTCCGCGCGATGATCGGCGACGATCGTCTGCAGTTCCTGGTGACCGACCTGCGCGAACTGGCTGAAAAAGACCAGGCATCTTCCACGCCGGTTTTTCTACTGGCCTACATCGCATACAACACCGGCAACGAACCTAAAGCGCTCGGCTACCTCGATCTCGCCCAAAAGCGCTCATCGCGTAAGGATGACTTCTACAAAATCGTCCGTGAAGCCTGGGCGTCAACCGATACCGACGGCAACCCTGCGGATCACAAGAACAAATAGTCATGGGGACAGCTCACGAATGAACCACCCCGCTCAGCGCGAGCGGGGTGGTTTTCTATGGATGCCGCATTATTCAACAGCGGTTGCCAACCTCTGAACCTTCTATTTATTCCAGCAGCGATGAATCTGCCCATAAAAAAGCTCTGGCTGCGAACAGCCAGAGCTTTCCATACGGGAGAATCCAGTGGCGGGGGTAGCGGATCCCGCGTTAGGTATAAATGCCGGGGGTTGAAGAAGGAGGGGGGGAACCTTCTTCGGGGGAGTACCCCCGACAAAAAAACTCTGGCACTTTTCAGTGACAGAGCCTTCATGGCTGATTACCACTTTTATTCGTCTGAATCCGACGGCCCCATCGACGCCGAACTGCGTGAATAGTAGCTTTGCCCTTCCAAAATGCAAGAATAAAAATCGGTTTTTCATTCTAAATCTGCACGACGTGCCTATGAAGTTTTAATCGCGGCTCGACCACTGATGGAGCTCGTGGGGAGTCGGCATAAAGCGTTTCGGCCGCGGTCCGTTGGGCCCAGTCACTTCGGATAGTCCGATTGCTGGTGCCAATCCAATTCGACGCTGCCCGGGATTCCGTGATACTCGCGCGGGAACACATAATCCTTTCGGAGCGGATGCCCTTCCCAATCCTCGGCGCATAAAATTCGTCTCAAATCCGGATGGCCATCGAACACGATCCCGAGCAAATCAAAAGCCTCCCGCTCCTGCCAATTTGCCGCCGACCACAAATCGCAAACGCTTGGCATATGGGGATGAGCATGGCTGCAGTAAGCCTTGACCGCGAATCGATGACCGAGCGAAAAGCTCCAAAGATCATAGGCAACACAGAGCTTATCGTCGGCGGCATAGTCGATTCCGGACAGGCTCGCCAGCCAGTCAAATTTCAGGGAAGGCTCATCCCTGGCAAACCGTAAAACGTCTATTGCAGCCTCCGCGTCGACATGGACCCGAGGGTGTCGGTCTGCTGAATGAACACTGATTATTTTGTCACCGAAGCGCTCGACAAATAGCTTCGATATCTGCTGCGACGTCATGCTCAACAACCTAGAGATTTTGGCGTTTATCGCAAGCCTGGCCTGTTTGCGGAAAAGCCCCAATGGGATGTTTTAGAGTTACACTATCTCGATGAGATGCACACTCCCGGGAGCGATTGTTTTGATTCTTGTCTCAGCATCGACGACATTTGCCGCCAACTCTGCGACGATGCCCGAGGGGCCGATGCCCTCGTCGACAGCCCTTGATGTCATTGGGACCGATGACCTTCTGGATATCGGAGTTGCAGACATCGAAGCGCCGGGTGTGGAAACCCCCAAAACGACCCGCGTCGATACTGAAGGGTTTATTAATCTGTTTGTCATTGGCCGCATTAAGGTGGGAGGGCTGACTTTCGCGGAGGCCGAGCGCGCCATCGCGCAGCGATATCAGGACGACAAGGTGATGGGCAAAGCCCGCATTTCCCTCAACCGTGTCGAGCGTGGCATCATGGCGCTGGTGCATTCGGGTCCTCTCAATTCAGGTGATGTGCTGCGCGTCGAAGTAATCGAGCTGGCGGGGCGGCAAGGCAGCGGGCCCACGGTGCGCATTGTTCGAATCAGCGAGGGGGGAGACATTGGCGCGCCATTCCTGGGTCAGACCCGAATCGCCGGTTTCACAGAATCCGAAGCCGAACAGGAACTCAACCGGGCCTATAAAGCTGCTGAAATGCCTACGCGGGTGGCCTCGGTACTCCGCTTGCGTGCCGCCGCCCCGGCACCGCCGGTTGCCCAGCTGCCGCCCTGGCTTGACCCCAACAATGCCAACCAGCCCGGGGGCCCCAACTCGCGCTCCGATCCACACCGCGGTCCAGATCGCCCAACTGCCCGCAAGGGCGATGGTCACTGATCCCCGAGACAAATGCTCCCCCAAAAAAGGAACAACAACACCCCCCCCGCAAACGAATGTCGTCGCTAAATTACATTTGGACCGACGATCGCAAAACGCATCGGATAATAATGGGTCCCCAGCAACGTGCGATCCCCGGTGCGTTTGAGCTCCTCCCATAATTTCGACATCATGCCGCGCATGCGTTGCTGATGCTGCGGATGGGATGCCAGGTTTTTCATCTCATGGGGGTCGTTTGCCAGGTCGTAAAGTTCGTCGTAATCAAACCCGTTGAAGATGAGCTTCCAATCTCCATCCCAGTAAACCCGCTGGGTGAGGTTGAAGCGTGTGCCATGATACTCGGCAAACCCTTCTTGAAATTCCGAACTTTCTGCCGGTTCTTTCAAGAGCGATGCGAATGAGCGCGCATCGATATCGCTGATGGGTGCCGCGCCCGCCAACTCCAGAATAGTTGGGCACAGATCATGCAATCCCACGCGGCCATCGCACGTTGCATTGTGGGCAACACCGGGGCCGGATACGAGCATCGGGATGTTGTAGATTTCTTCGAAAGCACCAAAATTGTGCGCGTCCATCCCATGGGCCCCGACATATTTTCCGTGATCGGCACTCACGATCACGATGGTGTTGTCGAGCGTTCCACTGGTATCAAGGAACTCGAGCAAGCGGCCTAGCTGCGCATCGATCTCGGTAATGCGCGCGTAGTAGCACGCCGTCGCCATCTGCCATTGGGCGCGCGAATAGTGAGCCCACGGGCCGCGCGCTCGCTCATATAAACCCGGACGTTGTTGCATGTCGTCATTGAGATTGGGCGGCAATGAAAGCTCAGATGGATCGTAGCGATCAAAGGTCTCGCGACTGGCGACCATCGCCTCGTTTGGCGATGGGTAACTCACGCAGCAGCACCAGGGCTCTGGCTGCCGCGCCGCCTGTTCGCAGAACG
>JBBSFP010000374.1:0-3166 GCA_038238625.1 Tepidisphaerales bacterium | reverse complement strand
GTTTCTGTTTAGAATATTGATGCTTCATGGTACAGATGGATTTAAACAAGGCCTTGAACGAGAGATCAAGTATTATCAAGGTCAGATCTCTCATTCAGACCCGTATTCTTCCATGATCTTGTCGGGGTTCACCGTGTTTCCACGCGATTTGCTCATCTTAAAGCTGCGGGCATCAACACGGATTTGGGGGTTGCTCTTAAGCCGATAGCCGTCGCCCGATTTTTCAACATCGTTTTCGCTCATGCGACTACCAGCGACCTTTTTGCCGCTGACTTTTTCGATGGCGACCAGTTGTGAACCCTGGGCAGTTGCCTCTTCGGAAATTTCAGTTAGGTCCGCGGCGCTAATAGCCGAGCCATCTTCGCGCACAAACGAGTGGAATTCCATTTCACCGAGAATCAGCCCCTGATTGACCAGCCGCGCGAAGGGTTCGGGCGTGGTGACATGCCCGCGGTCAAATAGCACTTTGTGCCAAAAGCGAGCGTAAAGCAGATGCAGAACCGCATGTTCCGCACCACCGACATACAAATCGACCGGCATCCAATATGCCTGCTTGACGGGGTCTACCAATTGCTCATCATTGGTCGGGTCGATGTAGCGAAGGTAATACCAGCACGATCCCGCCCATTGCGGCATGGTGTTGGTCTCGCGGAACAAGTCGACCACGTCCAAGTGCCCAAATGCGGTTTCAATTGACTCCGAAACCGCTGCGGGAACTGCGTTAGCCTTGCTGCCACTAAGTTCATAGCGCACCCATTCTCTGACCTTGCTCAACGGTGGCTCCGGCGTACCGGTGGGTTTGAAATCATCCATGGGTGGCAGTGTGATGGGCAGTTCATCTTCGCGCACCGGGTACGCATTTCCATCGCGATCCAGCAGGATTGGAAACGGTTCGCCCCAATAGCGTTGTCGGCTAAATAGCCAGTCGCGCAGCTTATATTTAATTGCCCGATGGCCGACCCCCTCATCCTCCAGCCAATCGATGATTTTTTCCTTCGCCCGTTGCGTCGTTAAACCATCGATCATGGGCGAATTGATCGCTTCGCCCTCTGTTTCGAAGGCACGCCCCACCGGCGCGTCGCCCGTTAATGGCTTGACCACCGTGCGGATCGCCAGGTTAAAGCGCGTGGCAAATTGATAATCGCGCTCATCATGGGCGGGTACAGCCATGATCGCCCCAGTGCCGTAACTCATTAGCACATAATCCGCCAGGTAGATCGGGATCTGCTCCTGATTGACCGGATTGATGGCCATCGCGCCAGTGAATACCCCTGTTTTATCCTTGGTTTCAGCGATGCGATCGCGCTCACTCCTGCTGGCAACGGCGGCGCGATATGCAAGCACGGCCTGCGCCTGTGCGGACGAGGTGATCCGATCCACGAGCGGATGCTCGGGCGCTAATACCATGTAGGTGGCACCAAACAGCGTGTCTGGCCTGGTGGTGAACACGGTAATCGTCAGGGCCTCATCCCCATAGGCGTCTTCGGTAGGTTCTCCCTCCAGAGCTGGCTGCTGGCCGTCACCAGGAACGATGTCAAAATCCACTTCCGCGCCTACGCTCTTACCGATCCAGTTACGTTGCATCTCCTTGAGCGACTCTGGCCAGGTCAGCAGGTCCAAATCGTCCAGCAACCGGTCTGCGTAGGCAGTAATTCGCAGCATCCACTGCAGCATCGGGCGACGCTCCACAGGATGCTTTCCGCGCTCGCTCAGACCGTCGATCACTTCTTCATTCGACAACACAGTGCCCAGCGCCGGACACCAGTTCACGGCTACTTCGTCGCGATACGCAAGCCGCTGCGTCTCGATGACATCACGCTGCTCTTCGGGTGGTAGTTCACGCCACAAACGTTCAACCCGCACCTCGCCGGAAATTTCTTCCAACCCTTCCTGAGTTGGATTGACATGAATTGACTGATCCGGTGCCACGACGTAATTCTCGTTGACCAGTTCCTGCATCAGGTGCTCGATCGGCATCGCCTTCTGCTGCATCGGGTCAAAATAACTGTTGAACAACTGCAGAAATATCCACTGCGTCCAGCGGTAATATTTAGGGTCGGTGGTGTCGACTTCGCGATCCCAGTCATATGAGAGACCCAGCGATTGCAACTGCCTGCGGAAGTTATCAATATTTTTAACTGTCGTCTGACGCGGATGGGTGTTGGTGTCGATTGCGTATTGTTCGGCCGGCAAACCGAAAGCATCCCACCCAATCGGATGCAACACGTTGTACCCCAGCATGCGCCGGTAGCGTGACAGGATGTCGGTCGCCAGGTATCCCACCGGGTGCCCTACGTGCAACCCTGCGCCACTTGGGTAGGGGAACATGTCAAGGATATAGGCCTTGGGCATCATTCCGGCGTCTTGGGGATCCAGGGCCGCAAAGGTCTTGTTCTTCAGCCAATAGGTCTGCCATTTCTTCTCGATGGTTTTAAAGTTGTAGGGCATGGCAAGGATAATAACGGATTCGCAGCACGCTGTGCACCCGGGGCATCTGAGGCGCGCAACCCCATAAAAACCGGCGTTCCAGTACTCATGGATTCCATCCCTGGGCGCGCGCTTACGCGAGCGGGTGCCCCATAACATTCGACTTTCACATTTCTCAAGATTTTCCCAATCTTCACCCGAGGGTGTTCCGATAACTGATAAAGACATGTGGTCGGTGACACATTGGGAACTTTAACGAGGTAAAACGATGTTGCTGGTTTCTGAAACACAGTCGTTATTTCCCGGCAAAAACACATTTCCATCGGATATCAGTTCAGTCAATGCGCTCCGAATCTCCGACGCCACCCGCTCCATTGCGATTGATGGCTGCGAAGATCATTTTGTGGCCGCAGACGATTACCCCGAACGCCGTCGTGGGTTCCGCATCCGCCAGACCCGCCCCATCAAGGTGTTTGATCCTATGGCCAACCGCTACCTTGGGGGTCGCACCCACGATGTCAGTGCGACGGGTTTGAAAATTGAACTCCCGCGCTCTGCGCCGGTGCAGCTCGGCCATCTGGTGAACGTACACGTGGGCCTGAGCGAGCGCGGCATGACTCTCGCCAATCGCAGCCAGATGCTCCCCGCACGAATCGTTTGGATCAATCGCGACATGAGCATCAATTCAAGTGCCATCCTCGCCGGTGTCGAATTTGTCTCCAGCATCGCCGCTCACCTG
>JBBSFP010000373.1:0-3188 GCA_038238625.1 Tepidisphaerales bacterium | reverse complement strand
TGAAGATACCGATCAGCAGCGTGAGTCCAAACCCTTTGACTTCTTCGCTGCCCAGCGCGTACAGCACCGCCGAGGTGATAATGGTGGTGACATTGGAATCGATGATGGCGCTGCGTGCGCGGTCGAAGGCGTTGCGCAATGACATTTTCAGCGACAGGCCGTGATGCTGTTCTTCACGCAACCGCTCGAAGACCAGCACGTTGGCGTCGATGGCGGTACCCACGGTCAGCACGATGCCCGCAATGGCCGGGAGCGTGAAGGTCGCGTTGAAGATCGCCAGGATGCCCAGGATGATCAGCAGGTTCATCACCACCGCGATGAAGGCGACCAACCCCGTCAGGTAGTAGTAGCCCACTAAAAAAACGCAAACGACCACAAGGCCGATTCCACATGCCATGAGCGCGGCCCTGAGGTTATCGGCTCCGAAGGAGGGGCTGATCGTCTGCTCGCTAATGGGATCATTGGCCAGCTGGGCTGGAAGGCTACCGGCATTGAGGGTGTTCACCAGGTAGTTGATGTCAGCTTCGCTGAACTGCCCCGTGATTTGACCGCTGCTGTTGATTCGCTCATTGATCTTGGGCGCGCTGATCAATTTGTCGTCCAGCACGATGCCCAATGGACGACCCTTGTTGGCTTCGGTCAGATCGCCGAACAGGGAACTCCCCTGCGGGTCGAAGGAAAACAGCACCATGCGCTGACCGTTAGCGGTGGCGGCGCTGGCTTTTTCGAGTGACCATGCGGCGGCGGCGGCGCTATGCACGATCGCCTTGCCCGGCTCGCGGTCGGTATACGCCAGCCCGTAGCTCTTACCGTTGAAATCCATCGTCTGGTGGCCCGTAAATTCTGCAGGACGGTCCACCAGGTACCAGCGCATGGTGTCGCCCGCCTGGGGCCTGATTCCGGCCGCCGGGGTATCACCATGCTGCTTGAGCCGTTCGACCATCGCCCCCGCTTCCGGGCTCCTGTAGTCGTCGATGACGATGTGGAATTCCAGGACACCCGAGCCGCGCAGCAGGCGCTTAAGCTCGGTGGCATCATCGATCACATTCTTAAGGGTTTTGGATTCTCCCCACGCCTGAGCGTAATCGTTGATTGCCTTCAGACGGCGGGGATAACTGGCCGCACGGGCGCGTAGACCCTCAAGCAACTGCTGCCGCGCCGCAGGATTGGGATTATCCAGGGTCGATTGCAGCTGGACATCCGATAAGTTCAATGTATCCAGCTGCTTTTTCAGATCCGTGTAGTGCAAATCCTTTTCAGCGATGATCCCTGCCGACCGATCGCGTAGTGGCTGGTTCTTTTCCTGCACGGCGCGATCGAAATCCTTTTTGGACTGCTGCAGCGCGTCGTAATCGGCAGCCATATCGGCAAAGAGCTTCACGCGCTCATCGGAGCCTTCAGCGAGTTCCGCCAGCCGCTTCTGCCGCGCTTCGCCCTGCATTTGCTCTATGGCGTGAATAACGTCAAACGAGCGCACATTGGTGGCCTGCAACTCTTCCTGCGCGGTCAGCAGAAGGGCACGCGCTTTAACGGCGCGTTCGCTGTCTGGCGACCGAGGGATCTGAATCTCGAGGCGGGTATCGCCTTGGGGTCGCCATACCAAATTGCGCACGCTGTCAGGGTCCACACGGCGCTTGAGCAGAACCGCCATCTCCTCGGCCAGCGTGTTGTTGGAACGGGAGACGAAGCCCCCGGTGGGCACAGTGATCTCATACAGGAGCTTGGTGCCACCGGCGATGTCGATGCCTGGCTTGAGGTTGAACCGGCGCGCCAGTGGCAGATTGCTGTCGGTGAGTTTTTCCCAGGTGAAAATCCCACCGGCCGACCCCTTGCCGCACAGGTGCAGCCACCCCGGGAGCCAGTCAAACCCCAACAGGGCAAACAGCAGCACCACCAAAATCAAAACGACGCGGCCAGTGTAATTCTTTGACATGTGAGCCCGTTGCCAATCGTGAGAAAAAGCGCCTGCGAGGAACAGCCTTGGAAAAAAGCATTTGTTGAAAAGGGAAATCTGTCGTTGTCTTTACTTGCGCTTTTCGATGTCTTTGCCGTCTTCATCGAGCACCCGATGAATCGCAGTGCGCGTGAAGCGAATCTTGGTGTTGGAAGTTTCGTCCACCTTGACCACCACATCATTCTCGCGCAGCTCGACCACGGTGCCCAGGATGCCACCGATGGTCTGCACCCGGTCTCCTTTTTTCAGGGTTTCCATGACCAGTTTTTGTTGCTTGCCACGAGTTTTGTTGGACCGAAAGAGCGTCCAGAGGAGAAAGACAATCAAAAGGGGCCAGATGAAAAATTGCGGGTTGGCCCAGGGCGGGGGGTTCACACTGTTGCTGGTGGGCGTGCTGGCTGCGTTCTGCAGCGCCTGCGCCAACGGGAGGACAACTTGGAAATTCAAAAAATTCATGAATGCGAGCAAGATGACTCCAGAAGAATTTATTCCGGCACCGAGCCGGGTTGTTCAGCGATATCGATATCGGCATCACCACTGGTGACTGGTGACGCGCCCGGGTCCGTTCGCGGACCAAGTTGGCAGCGGGGATCGTGTTTAAAAAACACCCGCCATTTTCCACCGGCAATGGCGCCGCGGATGTCGGCCATCAGCCGCTGGTAGAATCGCACATTATGCACGGATACGAGCATCGGGCCAAGCATCTCACCGGCGAAAAAAAAGTGTCGGATCGCGCCCCGCGTAAACGTTCGGCAAGCATAGCAGTCGCAGCCGGCCTCCAGCGGACGGGCATCGGTAAGGTATTGGCTGTTGCGCAACCGCAGCGGACCTTCCGCCGTGAACGCATAGGCGTTGCGCCCGTTGCGCGTCGGCATTACGCAATCAAACATGTCCACCCCGGCGTCGACGGCGGCAGCAATATCGCGCGGGAAGCCCACCCCCATCAGGTACCGCGGTTTGCATGACGGCAGCAGGGGGGCAGTGTTGTAGAGCACTCGCGTCATCGCTTCAAAACCTTCGCCGACTGCCAGCCCGCCCAACGCGTAGCCTGGAAAATCCATGGCTACCAGCCGGGCGGCGCAGTGGGCACGCAGTTCCAGATCGGTCCCGCCCTGAACGATTCCAAACAGTCCCTGCGAATCAGGCCGCGCGTGTGCGCGTATGCATTGCTCCGCCCAACGGAGCGTTCGCTCCATCGCTTCGATCTGCACCGGGCGCGCTGCGGTTGAGGGAG
>JBBSFP010000372.1:0-3200 GCA_038238625.1 Tepidisphaerales bacterium | reverse complement strand
TAACGGGATACCCGTGGTGCACGAACCGCCCACCCGCGCTGGAATCCCCGGGCGCATCCGCACCCTGGGCCTGGGAGCGATCATCTCAATGCTGGTGATCATTTCCGGTGTGCGACTGATGCGCTACAACGCGTTCTGGGGTTGGCTGGTGCTGGTGTCGGCGGTGGCACTGCTCATCCTGGGGCCGGTCACACGTTACATCGTGATGATTCTCCCGCTGCTGCTGGCGGGGTGGGGAATGCTGTTTAGTGATCTTGCCGGTGCGATTGCCCGGCGGAAATCCTGGGCCAAAGCAACCCTATGGGCCAACTCGACATTGTGCGTCGGGCTGGCCGTGGTGCTGGGCCCCAACCTCGTGCGCGCAGCTGATTTCATCCGCACCCAGCGCGGATACACCAAGCCCTTCACCCCACCCGGCAAATGGCAGGGCATCAATCACCTGGGTTTCCTGCAGGTCTATCACGATGGAAAGTGGGCTGCGCTCTATACGCTGGCGGACATGCTGCGCGAACACACGGCGATGAGCGACAAGATCGTCGGGCCGGAGGCGTCGGTGTTGACGTTTCTGAGCGGTCGCCAGGTGTATCAGCCGGGCATCGTTGTGCCGCGCAAGGGGAAACAATCGCAGGGGGTTAGCATGGCCTTCTTCCCTGCGCCGCCTGCCAATGCGGAAGGCGATTGGGTGTCGCCCTATTACGAGTATGACCGCGAGCTGAGTGGGCTGATGCGGCAGGGGTTCTTTATCAGGCGTGGCCACATCGCCGGACCCAGTGCTGATTACACGCTGGATGGTTTATATGTGCTGGCATCCCGGCAGCCGCGTGGGCAGGTGCCCCCGACCACCCAGCATGTGCCCCATTCGCCCCGCCCTACCACTGCCCGTTCCTCCACCACCGCGCGCACGCCGCGCGGCGATGCGCCCGCCACGCCGCCCCCCCCCGTACGCACCGGCCGCATACCGGCCAGTGCGCCATGAGCGTGCGGCCCCTGCGATCGTTCCTGGTGATGCCGTTTATCTCAGCCGCGTTTTTTGCGGCGCTGATCGAACCCCTGGCCTGGCCGGAATTTTCCAATGATTCCGAAGACATCATCGTGCAGACCGTGCTGGAGATGCATCATGGCGGCGAGGGGTGGATCCCCACGCTGGGTGGTGCGCCCCGGCTCCGAAAACCCCCACTGGCCAACTGGCTGTCAGCCGCCGCGGTGCGCCCGCAAACCATCACCCAGCTCGATGACCCCGATCCGGCCATTCGCGAAGCGGCCTATCACCAGCTCGCTTTTGAAATCCGCTGGCCGGCGCTGCTGGCATCGTGCCTGATGCTCGCTTGCATCGGGTGGACGGCGGAAATCATCGGCGGGCGCACGCTTGGAATCACCGCCACCCTGCTTGCAGGATCCACCCTGGTGTTCTTCCGCTTTTCCCGATTGGCAGCCACCGATGCCCACCTGGCTCTATGGGTTTCAGCGGTTCACATGTTTTTCGCGCTGGCGCTGATCAAAAACCGGTGGTGGACCGGCTGCCTCGGCGCAGGAGCCGCCCTGGGGCTGGCCTTGATGAGCAAGGGACCGGTCGCGCTGGTGTACGCGGTTCCGGGTTGCCTGGTTTTTGCAGCGCTTTATGGGGGCACGTTCAGTGGTTCCCCATCGCCGCTTCGCCGCCCCTTTCTATCGGTGGCCACGGGGCTGCTTCTTGCGCTGGCCATCTCGGGACCATGGTTCTTCGACGTGTTGATCAACCACCCCCAGGCCCAGCGCGAATGGGCCAGCGAAGCCAACGCCGAGGGGATCAACAACATTTCGCACGATCCGGTCTTCGCGTACCTCTCGCTCTTGCCCCTCATGCTCCCATGGACGGTCTATTTCATCACCGGGTTCTTCCTGGCGGAGCGTGATATCGCCCGCCGGATCGTGGGCCGCCAATCCATTGCCTATCCCATGCTCTTGCTGGTAGTGACGATTCTTCTGCTCAGCTATTCCCCCGATCGCAAGGACCGTTACCTGCTGCCGCTGGTTGGCCCCGCAGCGATCATCGCTGCATGGCCGACGCGATGTCTCGCGCGCCCGCTTTCGCACCAGCGCCCCCCGCTGCTGCCTGATCCCGAATCCCGCGCGCTATCCATGTTCCACTGGGGCACGCTCGCCATCGTGGCACTGGGTGTGTTCGTCGCGGGAATTTTCATGCGAACCGCCAATGGTTCTCCCTGGATCTCGGTTGGGCTCTTGATCCCCTCTCTTGTCATCGCCGCCGGGCTGATGGTCCTGATGATTCGCATTCGCCATCGGCCGTTGGGCGTGGCGATGATCACGGCCATTACAATGTGCATGTTAAACGCCCTATTTCTTAACGGCTGGAGCGCCAGCCCCAGTGGCCGCAGCGAGATGAAACCCATCGCCGACAGACTTCGCCAATCGCTGCCAGCGGCATTCCCCATTGCGTACCTGGAAATACTTCGCCCCAATCAACCGGGCAAGCCGGTAACCCTCGATTTGGATATTTACCTGGATCGAATCGTCCCCGTGATTCACGATCCGTCAAAACTCGCGCGCCCGACGGCCTTGGTGCTGCTCGAACAGGATGTCGGCGCATTGCCGGGGTGGAACAAGCTTTTCGACCTCATCAGCCGCAAACACCACTGGTACGCCATGTCGGCCCCCGCCACTGGCTCCACGCCGGCCACTGCTCCGACACCGGCCACTGCCCCGAAACCGGCCACTACTCAAACCACACCAGGTATGCCGGGTTCCGGTTTGCCTTGAACGGAATTGTGCGTCCGATTCTAAACGGCACCTGTTCTTTCCAGGCGATCATTTCGCTTTCTCCCAGCACCACCCATCGCCGCCCGGGAATCTTTTTCCACCAGTCCAGATCGTAGCCATTCAGCGCCAGTGTCGGCAGCGCGGCATAGTAAAAAAGCTCCGGCTGATCCAGCACAACGCTGCAAGTGGTCAGGGGCGCGCCGGCGTTCACCTCGTTGCCTACGGCCTGCTGCAGCAAGGCTGCGTTCTGTTGGCAACTGCGATCAAATCGCTCCTGATTTTTCCACCACGCAAACGACACTGATGCCAGCACCATGACCACGACAAACCCACCGGATGCGCGCCAATCGTTTTTGCGAATAAACCCGATGCCGGTCACCGATAACACCATGATAGAAGCGATCAACACTCCGACCGCCGCCGATTGATCGCCGCCGTAGCGG
>JBBSFP010000371.1:0-3206 GCA_038238625.1 Tepidisphaerales bacterium | reverse complement strand
GACACACTGGCCCCCGACACACTGACCCCCGACACACTGACCAACGATACACTGCCCACCCAGGCCCCCATGGGAACTGATTATGCCACCGCCAATCTTCGCCCGGATGTGCGGCGATGGATCGACCAGTGCATCGCCATGTGTCAGCCTCAGGCCGTGCATCTGTGCGATGGCACGCTGAGTGAACGGCAGGGTTTTTTTGAGCAGGGGGTGCAGCAGGGGGTGTTCATCCGCCTGAATCAGGAGAAGCTCCCCAACTGTTATCTGCACCGATCCAACACCAACGATGTGGCCCGCACCGAGCAGAACACGTTCATCTGCACGCCCAGCGCTGACTTTGCCGGGCCGACGAATAACTGGATGGAATCACGTGCTGCCTATGAGCGTTTGCGGCCGCTGTTTCGCGGGTGCATGCGTGGGCAAACCATGTACATTGTGCCGTTCGTGATGGGCCCGGTGGGTTCGCCGCTGGCGCGCGTGGGGATCGAACTCACTGATTCGCTCTATGTGGCCGCCAGCATGGGCATCATGACCCGCATGGGGGAAGTAGCCTGGCAGCAATTGGGGACCAGCAACGACTTCACTCGCGGGCTGCACAGCGTTGCCGATTGCAACCCCGAACGCCGCTACATTTGCCACTTCCCCCTGGACAATACCATCTGGAGTTTTGGCAGCGGCTACGGGGGGAACGCGCTGCTGGGGAAAAAATGCCTCGCTCTCCGCATCGCCAGCTACCTGGGGCAGCAAGAGGAATGGATGGCTGAGCACATGCTCATCAGCGGCATCCGCTTTGGTGGGGAAAAGACGTACATCGCGGCGGCGTTTCCCAGCGCGTGCGGGAAGACCAACTTTGCGATGCTGATTCCGCCGGAAAAATATCGCAACGCCGGCTGGGAAGTGACCACGGTTGGGGATGACATCGCCTGGATGTGGGTCGACCCTGCCGACGGCCGCCTGCGCGCCATCAATCCCGAGGCGGGATATTTTGGGGTGTTGCCCGGGACCAATGCTCAGACCAACCCCAACGCAATGGCCACCATGTCGCACGATACCATCTACACCAACGTGGCCCTGTTGCCCGATGGCGATGTGTGGTGGGAAGGCAAAACCGCCCAGCCACCGGAGGAGTGCATCGACTGGATGGGTAAGCCCTGGACGCCGGCATTGTCGGCCAGCAGCGGTATCAAGGCGGCGCATCCCAACAGCCGATTCACTGCCCCCATGAGTAACAACCCTGCGATTGACCTTGCCGCCGACGACCCGGCCGGGGTGCCCATTCGTGCCATCATCTTCGGCGGGCGGCGCAGCCAGGCCATTCCGCTGGTCTACCAGGCATTCAACTGGATTCATGGTGTGTACGTCGGCGCCACGCTCGGCAGCGAAACCACCGCCGCCGCCACCGGCCAGGTGGGCATCGTCCGCCGTGATCCGATGGCCATGCTGCCGTTCATTGGCTACAACATCCGCGACTACCTGGTGCATTGGTTTCGCATGCGAAAACAGATGCGCGATTGCCCGCGAATTTTTTCGGTCAACTGGTTTCGCAAGAACGACCAGGGCAAATTCGTCTGGCCCGGCTTCGGGGAAAACATCCGCATCCTCAAGTGGATCATCGATCGCTGCCATGGCCGCGCCTACGCCATCGAAACCCCGCTGGGCTGGATGCCCCGTGCTGATGACATTGATCTCGACGGGCTGGATGTCAAACGATCGGAAATCCAGGCCGTGCAGAGCATCGACCCTGCCACCTTCAAAAACGAGATCCTTTCGCAGGAAGAACTGTTCCTGAAACTGGCCGGTGACCTTCCCAAGGAGATGATTTTCCAGCGCGAGCTGCTGATCGCGCGGCTGTAGCGGCGAGCACCGAAAAACATTTCCGCCAGGCGGCTGAGCGAGCTTTAGCTGGGGCAAGCAAGGAGTCGGCTTAAGAAAACGAAGCTTTCATTGGCGGCGCGTTGGGGATCGTCGCTGTGGGTGTAGAGTTCAACGGTCAAATACCGCTGATAGTTAATGGCGCGCAGCGCTGCTACTAGAGCGTGCCAATCGAGCGTTCCCTGACCGGGGATCAGGTGGTAATGCTTCCGGCCGGGGATGTCTTCGACATGCAGATTCCAGATTCGCGCCCCCAGATCATGCACGACCGCGGGGATCGATTCTCCGATGACCTGGCTATGCCCCACGTCCAGGTTGGCCCCCAGCCGGGGATGATCGCAGTCGGCTATCCATTGCCGCAACTCGTCGACATATTCGATGTAAAGCCCCGGCTCGCATTCGATGCCAACATTCACGTTCAGCGCTTCGGCGCGGTCGAGGATTGGCAAAATTGATTCACGAAATTGCCCGCGTGCTTGATCGGGGGGCATGCCTCCCAGCAGGCGGCCACTGGTGATGCTGATGTTGGCAGCGTTGAGGTCGTGGGCGAATTGCAGGGTTTTAAGAATCAGGCGCGTGCGGTCGGCACGGTGCAGTGGATTGGGACTGATGAGGCTCGGTTCAAAATACGGCTCGGGGGGCGCATGCCGCCAATAGCCGAATGAGCAGTTGGCGTTGACGTTGCTGATGTGCAGTTGCAATTGATCGAGTTCGCGGCGAATTGCCTGGGTGAGGTCGGCATCAATGGCATCGGGATACGCGTGGGGCACATCCGCCAGGATTTCCACGGCGCTGAAGCCGGCGGTTTTAATCCCGCGCAGGGCGGTAGACAGCGGATGCCGGGTGTAGGCGTTGGTGGAGAAGGCGAGTTTCACGCGAAGTCGCCGCGGTAGGCTTCGATAATGCCGCGCAGGCGGTCGGCGGGCTGCAGGGCATAGAACAGTTCACGATCGAAGAGGGCGGTTTGGCGGAGATTTTCATCCTGTGCGGTGCGGAACTGCTGATCCCATAGCTGCATGGCGGGGGTATTGGTTTCACCGGCCAGCAATTTGTGCATCTGCACGTACAGTTCAGCGCGTTGCCTCGACTGGCGCGGCAACGTGGCGATCTGCTGCACGAGATCATGCTTCTGGCGATTGAGCAGGCCATGGCGCAGGCGGCGGCCCTCCTGCAGCAGCGGGCGCAGGTTGACCCGCCGCTCTTCGATCGCCGTCGGAAAATAAAGCGTTGCAGTGGTTACGGCAAAGCGCGGTGGCTGGAGCTTGAAATGGCGCATCATCAGACGATCGGTTACCTGGTCATATCGCCCCCCCCCGATGCCATGCACAAACTGG
>JBBSFP010000370.1:0-3220 GCA_038238625.1 Tepidisphaerales bacterium | reverse complement strand
TTCTAGTGGGCAACCCCCGTGAAGGTTCAACTCCTTTCGGCCGCATTTTCCAGCCCGATCCCCACAGCGGTCAATCGACGGTTAGTCCCACCGCAGCGTCCCGCCCCGCCCCGTGGCCGTCCTTCCATTGCTGATAAAATCCCTGGCGCCGCGTGCGCGTGGCCTCTTCGCTGTAAAGGCGTTCGCCCAGCCAGTATAGGCCCTGGCGCAATTGGTCAGGCGTCAGCTTGTCGGGTTTGAAATTGACATCAAACAGCGTACACAAGTCCCAACGGCCCGGGTGCAGGATGCGATTCTCTCTCAGCAGGCGATCGTAGAGCGGCGTGCCGGGGAAGGCCGTAAGCACAGTGATCTGCACATCATACAGGGCGTGCTTCATGGCAAAGTCGAGAATCTCGGCAAACGTGCCGGTGTCATGACCGTCGAGGCCGAGGATGAAGCATCCATTGACGGTGATTCCGTGCGATTGGATTCGGCGGACGGCGTTGGCGTAACGCGGATTCCACATCGCCTTGCGGTTGCCGCGCAATTCGATTCCCTCCAGTACGCCGCGGCCGGGGCTTTCGAGCCCGATGAGCACCTGCCGGCATCCCGCTTCGTGCATCAACTCCAGCAGTTCTTCATCCTCTGCAACGGTGACATCCGTCTCCGTGAACCACTTGACGCCCAACGGTCTCATCGCGCGGCAGAGGTCTTTGCCCCATTCCTTGTCTACGAACGTGTTGTCATCGGCAAACTCGATAAACGCCTTGGGCCGCACGCGCAGAATGGCCTCTATGTCGCGGATCACATCCGGCACCGGGCGCTTGCGGTATTTGTCGGAGAACATCACGGTGGAGGCACAAAAATCACAGCGCCACGGGCAGCCGCGCGTACTTTGCACGGTGAAGCGATTATAGGGGCGATCGCCCAGCAGGTCGTAACGAGGCACGGGAAGATCGCCTACCTCCACCGGCGGGTATAATTTCGCGCGAAAAATCCCGCCCGCCTTTCCATTTGCCGCGGCGTTTACCACAACGGGCCAGGTGTTTTCGGCTTCTCCGACGATCACATAATCCGCATGTGCCGCCGCCTCGTCGGGCATGGCCGAGGCGTGCAATCCACCAATCGCTACCTTCACACCGCGCGCCCGCAACCGGTCAGCGATGTTATATGCCTCGAAGCTTTGCGCGGAGAAGGTGCTGATTGCGACCAGATCACATTCGTAAACCTCCGGCGGTTCTTTCCCATCCCCTTCCGCTTCGTAATAGCGAAGGTCATGCGCTGCGGGCGTCACCGCCGCCAGGTACAACAGACCGAGGCTCGGCAGCGAGGCGATGACTTTCGAGCGTTCGACAAAACCGGGCAAGGTCAACCCAAAGGCAGTCAACTGCTTGTCATGCGCCCGCACCCCGCTCATCGCCAGCAAGCCGATTTTCATGATTATCCCATGAGGATGAGAATCACTGCGCCCAACAGCGAACCCACCGGGATGAAAAACAGACTCTTAAATTGCTTATGCCACGCCGACAAGAAACAGACTGCCGGCATCGCGAAGCCGCCGACGATTAACGCGATGCCTGCTCCCTGGGCGTGCCATCCAGTGACTGCGGTGGCCGGCGATATCGCGTAGACTACGTTGAAAAGCCCAAGCGCTGCCAGCGCGATGTGCCCCAGCCGGGTGAGCCTTCGCGGCCAGCTATCATACCCGCCCATGAAATCATCGCGTCCAAAAAAGAGACCGATGCCCGCTCCGCTGACGAATGCGGTGAGGACCATGAGCCAGCCGGCGATCCAATTGGCGTGATGCGGCAAAGACAACACTCCGATCCGTACATTCCCCGGTTAGCCGCAACGCGCAGCGGAGCGCGTCTTTGGCCGCCGAACGCGCTGCGGTGCACATCGCGGCTAAGCGCGACTATCCTGGTACCACTGAACGAATTTCCGCAAACCGTCACCTAGAGGCGTCCTCGGATGGTACCCCAGTTCAGCGCCGCTTCGCGTCAAATCCGCGTAGGTGCGCTCCACATCGCCCGGCTGCATGGGAATGCGGTCGATGAGCGCTTTTTTGCCCAGCGCGGTCTCGATTTCGCCGATCAAACGACTCAGCGTTACCGGGTCATTGCCGCCCAGATTGTAAATACGATAGCGGTCGCACCGTTCCAGGGCAGCCAAGATGCCGGCCACGATGTCATCGACATACGTATAGTCGCGGCTCGTAGAGCCATCGCCGAACATGGGGACCGGCTTCCCCTCGGCAATGAGGCGAGTGAATTTGTGGATCGCCAGGTCGGGTCGCTGGCGGGGACCGAAAACCGTAAAAAAACGCAGGCAAAAAACTGGAAGTTTGTAAAGATGCCAGTAGGTATATGCGAGCAGTTCGCCCGCGCGTTTGGTGGCCGCATAGGGACTGATGGGTTCCTCCACCGCATCGGTTTCACTGAAAGGGACCTTGCTCTGGTTGCCATAAACGCTGGAGCTGGAGGCGAAAAGAAACTTTTTGACTCCATGGTCGACGGCTGCCTGTAGAAGGTTCGCCGTGCCCTGTATATTCACTTTCGCGTAATAGGCAGGGCGCTCGATTGACGGCCTAACCCCGGCCATCGCTGCCAGGTGGAGGATGGCGCTGGGGCGAGCTTGACCGATCATCTTCTCGATGCCATCGCTATGAGTGATATCAAGTTCGTGCTGCGTAAACCGAGTAGGATCGCCCGACTCCTCGGCGGTTTGGTACACGGCCTTTATGTTCTTTTCTTTCGTGGAGCGAGGGTAAAAATCAGAATAATTGTCAACCCCCACCACACGCCAGCCGTTGATGAGAAGTGCCTGACAGGCATGCGACGCGATAAATCCGGCTGCACCGGTGACGAGGATCGTGGGCATGGACATAATGTGCCGGCGAGTATATTGAATCCGTCGGTTTCGTAACAGCAGAGGTCAAATTGATGGCAGCCAACAGCACCAGTGCCAGCGTTCCTAAACCCGGTGATCAGTCCCTGGTGACCGGTGGAGCCGGTTTCATCGGGCATCACATCGCTAAGGCCCTGCTCAAAAAGGGTTACAAGGTCCGTGTGATCGATGACTTTTCTAACGGGCAGCGCGCGCTGGCAGAGCAGCTGAAGGCAGAGGGCGGGTCGCAGTTTGAATTCATCGAAGGATCGATCCTCGACGCGGCAAAGCTCAAGCGCGCCGTCGCTGATACCACGCTGATCTACCACGAAGCAGCCCTGGCGGGAGTGCC
>JBBSFP010000369.1:0-3222 GCA_038238625.1 Tepidisphaerales bacterium | reverse complement strand
TGCCCCGCGAATGCGTTCGCGCGGCGGTGGTCGAATTGTCAACATTGCCTCGGTCGGCGGAAAAGTCCCCGTTCCACACCTGACGGCCTATTGTGCGAGCAAATTCGCGCTGGTCGGGTTTTCCGGTTCGATGCGAACGGAACTTGCAAAACACAATGTGCTGGTCACCACGGTCAATCCGGGCTTGATGAATACCGGAAGCCCGCGGAACGCACTGTTCAAAGGTCAGCATCGGGCCGAATATGCATGGTTCAGCGTCGGTGATTCCCTTCCCGGTCTGGCCATGAGCGCTACCAGCGCAGCGCGACAGATCATATCTGCCGTTGTGCATGGGCAGTCAGAAGTGACCCTTGGGTTACCCGCCAAATTAGCCGCATGGTTTTACGGCCTTATGCCTGCCACCACGTTGGAATTGTCGACGCTTGCCAATCGCGTGATGCCCACTGCAGACGGAACCGACAAATCGACCCACCGTGGTTCTGAAAGTGAATCAAAATTAACGCGCTCTTTCTTGCGAGGTCCGGGGCACAGGGCCGAGCAGAATCTCAACCAGCTTCGCCGTTAGAATCGCGCCATTGCCATAAATATAGGGGTGGGGGCGAATTCCCCTTAGGGACAATCATTTCAGGTGGCCGGGGATTTTTGCTGCGCAGGCGACGGCGGATTCGCGGCAGGGCCTTTGCAAAATCGAGCATGTGCTCGTACTTATTGGCATCGCGCACTTCGCGGCAACGCATGTGATAGCGGTACTGCCTGCGGCCACGCTGGTCGTATCCGATCGCCTGGATGTGTCCGCGCTCGTCCGCGCATATCCACACATCGTCCCATGCGGGAGGCAATACCAGTGCGGCAATGCGGTCCAGCACTTTTTTATCGCGCACCCGCTTACCATCGACATCGACGTAATAAAGTCTGCTCCCTTTGCGGCGGCGGAAAATCCCCCGGTCCCGCTCGCATACATAGTGCAACCCAGCTGATTTGGCGGCTTCCACATTTTCTGCCGGGACGGGAGATGGCTCGGTTGCATCGTGCAACAATCAACACCTGACTTAAGATAAATTTAAACAGTTCGATATTCTGTGCTCGGTCCATCCACCACCGGACCATTAGATTTCCAGACGATGGGATCGATACACATGCGGCGTTTGGTTCTCTGAACATCCCATGCGTGGTAGACCATAAAAAGCGTCTTGTCGTCCGGCCCGAAAACCAGGCTGCAATGGCCGGGGCCGATGACTTTTTCCGGAATACCCTTGAGAACCGTTGGCCCTCGCGCGGCGCGGTCGTCCCGCCAGGGTCCCATGGGATGATCGGCCACGGCCACCTCCACGCCATAATCCGCCCCATACCAGGCCCCCCCGGAATAAAAGCAATAATATTGCCCCTCGTGATGCACGACGAACGGCCCTTCCACGCAATTCCAAGTCGGCCAGATGCGCCCCTTGTAGTCTCGATTACGCTCATAGATTTGCCAGGGCATTGAAGCCCGGACAACCGTGCGAACTTCGCTGGCCGCATACATCATGTCATCCGTCAAGGCAACGACCCCGATTCCGGTTCCGGTTGGTTCCTCTTTTTCGTAATCGGATGCAAAGAAAAGGTAAGGCTGAGCGTCCCTCGGATCGACAAAAGGGTGGGCGTCGATGCTGAACCCCAGGCTTGGCATGATCAATTGGCCGCTATCTGCAAACGGCCCTTCGGGATTGTCAGAAATGGCCACCCGGAGGCGCTGATCCGCATCCGAATTGCTGGTCGATGCCGAGTAGTAGAGGTAAAAGCGGCCATCTTTGGCAATGACCTCCGGTGCCCAGTAATTGTTTGCAACCGGATTGACCAGTGGTTTGAGTGCCCCACCCAGCGAATTCCAGTGGACCAGATCTGTTGATCGCAGGAGAGGAAACTCAAGGCCATCGGGACTTTTGGGACCGGTGCCGTAGGCATAGTAGGTTTCCCCCACCCGCAGGACAAAGGGGTCTGCAAAATACCCAGGCCAAACAGGATTTTGATAAGCAATTGATGTCATAAGGTTCTTTTTCCTCTGCAAGAAACTTTCGATGAAGAATAGGGTGATGATCGCAAAAAAGCAGTGCCCATTTGAAGATTCAAATGAGCGCAGAATTGACCCGTGCGATCAAAATTCAAAGTGACAGCCATTAACGGTCCGATAACTCGATTGTCTTTGTATTGTAAAGAAGGAACCATGGAAGTAGCCGAACTGCCAGTGCCCATGCCAACCCCCCGCCTTCCCCGTCGCAACCCATCGGTCTCAAATGGCATCGCCGCGCCCCAATTGCCCGCTGCCAGCCAGCCGGTAATACCGATGGATTCGATGGAGAGCTTGAAGTTTATGTTTGCGGTTGGGATTGAGTGTTCCAACCCGATCGTGACAGGCGGGCATCGCATTGATGAACTCGCCACCACTGGGCACTACGAGAATTGGAAGAAAGACCTTCGGCTGGTACGTGGACTGGGCCTTAGCTATCTTCGCTATGGGCCACCGATCCATAAAATCTTTCTGGGCCCGGGGAAGTTCGACTGGAACTGGCTCGATCCGGTGATGGCCGAAATGCAGAAAATGGGGATCCGCCCCATTATTGATCTTGTGCACTTCGGTTTGCCCGATTGGATGGGTGATTTCCAAAATCCCGACTGGCCTTCTTACCTCGGCGAGTACGCCCGCGCTTTTGCAGAGCGTTATCGCTGGGTCAAATTTTATACCCCGGTCAATGAAATTTACATTACCGCCCAGTTCTCAGCGGCGTTTGGATGGTGGAACGAGCGGCAGAAAAGCGATCGGGCCTTCATTACCAACCTGAAAAACTGCGTAAAGGCCGCCACGATGGCGATGCGGGCAATCCTTGATTTACGTCCGGATGCGATTTTCATCTTCAGCGAATCGACGGAGTATGTGCACCCCGGCAGCCCGAAAATGGTCAAACGCGCCCAGTTTATGAATGAACGTCGCTTCCTTTCGCTCGACCTGCTCTTCGGCCACGACGTCTCGGCGACTATGTATCAGTATCTAATCCATAGCGGAATGACCGAGCAGGAATATGAAAGCTTCCGCGAGCAGTCGGACCTGCGTTCACATTGCATCATGGGGACCGATTACTACATCACTAACGAACACGTCGTGAAGTCGAACGGCCAGAGCGTCGGGGCCGGCGATGTGTACGGCTACTACGTCATCACCAAGCAGTACTTCGACCGCTACCGCATGCC
>JBBSFP010000368.1:0-3223 GCA_038238625.1 Tepidisphaerales bacterium | reverse complement strand
TTATCGCTTATGTGGCATACGAGACCTGGCACTCCAGATCAACAGCCTTGGCGATGGAGAAAGCAAAGCGCGCTACCGGCAATTGCTGGTCGATTATCTCGCCCCCAAGTCAGCAACGCTGAGCGAAGACTCGCAACGCCGGCTGGTTGAAAATCCGCTGCGCATTTTGGACAGCAAAGATCCGCGCGATATCGAGGCATGTCAGGGGGCACCGGCAGCCACGCTGAGCCTCTCAGAAAAAAGCCGCGCGCATTTGGCGCGGGTCGAACAGCTTCTAACCAATGCCAGGATTCCTTATCAGGTGAATCCCAATCTGGTTCGTGGATTCGATTATTACACCGAAACCCTGTGGGAAGTCACTGCGGGCGGGCTGGGGGCGCAGAACGCAATCGGCGGTGGCGGGCGGTATGACAACCTGGTGGAACGGCTCGGGGGGCGTCCGACGCCTGGAGTCGGTTTTGGCAGTGGAATCGAGCGCCTGTTGCTGGCGTTGCAAAACCAGAACGTCGCGCTGTCCGATGGCCGCCTGCCACTGATCTGGCTCGTGACGCTCGGCGATGCCGCGATGGCGGCCAACATTGCCCTGCTCGCCGAACTACGCGCGGCCGGTTTCCGCTGCGATCTTGATCCGATGGGCCGCAGCATAAAATCGCAACTCCGCGTCGCCGACCGGGAGAAGGCCCGGCTGTGCCTGATCACGGGCGAAAGCGAACTGCAGACGCAGACGGTGGTGGTGAAGGATCTGGCCACGGGTGAGCAACAACCGGTGGCGCGCGGGGAAATCATCTCACATCTTCGTTCGGTCCTCATCTAATATGGACGGCGTGAAGCTTGATTACGCTCCAGCACAGCGCGTCGGCCTCGGTCATTACGCAAGACTCTCCCTGCGCGTGTGCATTTTCTTTGTAGTTCCCGTTGGCTTGGCCTTCATTGCCTGGCAGATCATTCAACGATCGGCGCTGATTTTCGCCGAGCGGGCGTGCATGGAATACAATGTTCCCGCAGGTGGATTGGTAATGCCCACTGCGCCGATACCCTTGACACGATTTGATGGGTTCTCTGGAGCCTATCCGTCCTGGCCCACACTTTTTCTACATGAACGTCACCAGCCTGGGCAATCGTCGGTCCTTGTGGTTGTCGATGTGGTTCCCGGTAGTCATCCAATCAAATGGATTACGCGCGTTTACTCACAGGCTGGTTGGCTTCGAACCGCGCGGCTTCTTAATAAAACCGAATTTACGCCGCCCATTTTTTCCAACTATTTGTACGCTAATAACCGCGTCGGCCAGCCCGACCCGTCAGACCCAACGCATTTCACGATTCCCTTGGTTCTCAGCGGAAAACAAAAGATTGTGGATGGCTACCTTCTGCCCTCCAATGCCCTGAAATTCGAGTGGCCAACAGAAGATTGATCGTTTGCCACCCATGAATGGAACGGTATCATCCGCGTCTCGGGTCCGAACCGATTAGTTTTACAAAGCATTCCCAACAATCTGGAGGCGGCCATGCGTCTACTTCTATCTGTCGCATTCTGCAGCATGGCGATCGTCGGCGCCGGTTGCTCGTCCTACATCCCGCCCAGCGGTCGGGCGGATTTGTCGCAGATCACCAGCTATTCGATGAAGGAAAGTTTCTCCGCCAAACCAGCTGCCGGGTTCCCCGCAGGCATCGCCGCCGTGCGCATTCAAGCGCCGGGCTACCACAGCTATTCAACGGAACGCGAGGGCGGGGTCTGGGGCACCGGGCGGTATTCGGTGTTTCTCAATAAGGAGGTCGAGGACAACGCCGACCTCGAACGGCTTGCCAAGCTGCCGGATATCGGGGGCTTGATCACGATCAGCCGCCTGCTATTACCCGAGCATCTGGATACCGACAAAGACCTGCGCGAGGCGGCTGCGCGCCTGAAGGCAGACATGCTGCTGATGTACACCTTTGACACCACGTTCCACGACAACAATGCATCTGTCGCACTCACAACCGTGACACTCGGACTATCGCCCACGAAGGTCATTTACGTTAACACCACCTGCTCGGCAATTTTGATCGACACACGCACGGGATTTATTTACGCGGCAATGGAGGCCAGCGAACGGCGGAAGACGCTCTCCAATGCGTGGGAGTCGAAGGAAGTGGCGGATCGCCAGCGCCTCGATGCGGAGAAGGCCGCGTTCAAATCGCTCGTTGGCGAGTTTGAAAAAAACTGGCCGGCCGTGGTGGAGCGGGCAAAAAAAGGGGCTTGACATTCTCGCTGCGCGGACCGGCGTCAGCGACGCTGGTTACATTTGCGGCTTCAGCACGACCTTGATACATCCCTCTTCTTTTTTATGGAAAATGTCATATCCATGAGCCGCATCTTCGAGCTTGAGCTTGTGGGTGATTACGAACGTCGGATCAATCTCGCCCTTTTGAATTCGCTCGGTCAGCGGCTGCAGATATCGCATGATGTGCGTTTGCCCGGTTTTGATCGTCAGGCCTTTATTCATGAGAGCCCCGAAAGGAATCTTGTCGGGGAACCCGATGTATACGCCCGGCACCGACACTGTCCCGCCTTTGCGACAGCATATGATTGCCTGACGAAGTGCATGAGCGCGGTCAGTCGTCAACATCAGGGTTGATTTGACTTTGTCCAATGCGGAATCCAGGGTTAATCCGTGGGCCTCAGCGCCCACCGCGTCAATGCACGAATCCGGCCCTCGCCCGGCGGTTAGATCTGTCAGCTTTTCATAGACTTCTTGATCAGCCATGTTAATCGTTGAAGCGCCACCAGCCACCGCCATTGCCAACCGCTCGGGGACATCATCGATAGCCACCACATGCCTTGCACCTAACAAGTAGGCGGAGCGAATGCAGAATTGTCCCACCGGACCGCACCCCCATACCGCCACCGTGTCGCCCTTTTGAATGTTACAATTTTCAGCCGCCATATACCCTGTGGGGAAAATGTCGGTCAGAAAGACCACCTGCTCATCGGTAAGACCTTCAGGGATTTTGTACGGCCCGATATCCGCAAAGGGAACCCGGACATATTCCGCCTGACCACCGGCATATCCACCCGTAAGGTGGGAGTACCCAAACAGGCCACTGGGCGAAAAACCCATCATCGTTTCGGCCATACCGGCGTTGGGATTTGAATTATCGCAGGCGCTCCAAAGTTGACGTTTGCAAAAAAAGCAGTTCCCGCAGGCAATGGTGAAAGGGACCACGACGCGGTCGCCCTTTTGCA
>JBBSFP010000367.1:0-3233 GCA_038238625.1 Tepidisphaerales bacterium | reverse complement strand
GGAATCGCGTCATGACCGGCTCCGAAAATCAGGAGTGCAACCGGCGGTGCGATATATTCCAGAAAGACCAGCACATCTTCAGCAGGACGAATCGTGCGGCTGCGCCTTTTGGCAATCACCTGGCTGATGTCAGCCGGATCGACAATGCCCGATGAATCGGGCGGCAGTGCAGGCGAAGCGTTGCATGGGAACCCCATTTTTCGCGGGCCGGGCCATGCGGTGACAAAGACCCCGGTGCCGCGCTGGTCGGTAACGCGCTTGATCCATCGCAGGCTCGACTCGGCTGCGGGGAATGGTTCAATCAGGATTCGCACGATGCCGGCGCAGCCAGCGCCCAGCCCGGCCAGGTCGTCTTCGGAACTTGTGTCGTATCGAGCGACCTGGGGATCGCCGGATCGCATGACCTGCAGCGCACGTTCGATCACATCATTTTCCAGGCACCCTCCACTGATGCCCCCGACAGTTTCGCTGTTTTCTAAAATGAGCATGCGCGCCCCGGGCCTGCGATAGGCGGAGCCCTGCACGTCAACCACCGTCGCCAGGGCCGCCGTCGGGCGGCGGCTGGGGTCGGAACAGTTTAGTTCATCAAGGCGATTGAGAATGTCGAGCAGTTCCCGCATCCGAAGGCCATTATGATCGGGTAAGTGCGGCTTTGCGAAGCGCAGAACTTGCCCATGCAGGCACCTGATCGTACAACCCATATCCATGCGGCAACGGAATCTCATCGACAACATTCCCGGCGATCTGCTTGAAGATGTGTACGTCGTGACCAACAAGCAATTGGCCGCCACGGCACAGGGCAAGCATTACATCAAGGCCTTCGTGTCCGACCGCACAACGCAGCTACCGGCGCGGATGTGGAACGCCACGCGCGACATTTTCAATGCGATGCCGGATGGCGGGTTCCTGCGCCTGCGCGGGCGAGTAGAAAATTATCAAAATAACCTGCAGATCATCATCGAACAGATGTGGCCCGCCAAAGCGGGGACCTTTGAAGTCGGTGACCTGATCCCGCATACGCGAAAGAACATTTCGCAAATGTGCACCCGACTGCACGAACTGCTGGGCAGCATCCAGAACCGGCATGTGGCGGCCATCGTGCAGGTCTTTGTCGATGATGAATTCATCATGGGTAATCTTTGCAAAGCCCCGGCCGCGGAGAGCTTTCACCACGCATTCATCGGCGGGTTGCTCGAACACACCCTCAATGCCATGGAAGTGGCTGATGCGATTATCCGCTTCTACCCGGGACTCAGTCGCGACCTGATCCTGGCGGGGATTTTCCTGCACGATATCGGTAAGACCTGGGAGCTGACATACGAAACCAGTTTCGGCTACAGCGATGGCGGACGGTTGGTAGGGCACATCGTCAAGGCCGCAATGTGGGTGGAATCCAAAGCCACTGAGGCGGAGAAAATCCTGGGCGAGCCGATTCCACGCAATGTGATTGATGTGCTCCAGCACATCATTTTGAGCCATCACGGGCAGGTGGAGTTTGGCGCGGTGAAGGTTCCCGCCACGCCGGAGGCGATCGTGGTGCACATGGTCGAAAACCTGGATGCGAAGATGATGATGTCGCTGTCGGCGACGCGCGAGGATGAGGAAAACCAGGGGACGTGGACAGATTTCATGAAAGCATTCGGCGGCCGGTTGTATCGACCGGACGTAGCGCCTGCGGAGATCGAAGAGCCAAGCGAAGATTCGCCACCCGCAGGCGATGACACAGTTTCGTCAGGCGCGGATAAGCCGTTGGAAAGCGCGGCGGAAGTGCTGATCCGCAACCCCCTGTTCGGACATATCCCACCGGCCAAACCTTAAGTGCGGCCGCATAAAATCCACGAATGTGCTACGGGGGGGCTTGTGGACTTTGGGTCTCGGCCTCACTCGCGACGAAGCGCGAGAATCAGTTCGATCTCACCGCTGGGGCGATTCAGTTGGCGGGCAATCTGATTGGGCGATTGGCCCTGGTCGGCCAGCGTATAAATCTGGCTGTGACGCGATTCGGCGGTGGGGGCCAGCGCTGGACCTGGCAGCACGGTATCGCTCGCCCCGGCAATGCGGAGACCGCTGATCGTTGGGGAACCAGTCAGGCTGGGCCTTGAATCAACGGAGAATGATTCACGGGTGGCATCGAGCGCCATGGGGGCATCACGGCGGGCGTCGAGGCTCGATTGCAGAGCCGCCAATTTTTCATCTGCCTCCTTCAAAAGAAGCTCTAGCTTTGCCGCACGCGTGTCGAGTTGCCCGCTCATTTGCCTCGCCATTTCGGCAAAATCGACCAGCAGGTTTTGCATTTGCTGTTCGACCTGTCGCTGCGCTGCAAGGGTGGGGCGAGGGGCGTGCACATCGGGCATGAGAGGGTCGCGCTTCTTGCGGCGACGGGCCATGATGTAGATGATCGTCAACCCGATGGCCAGCACCAGCAGCCATTGTGTCGACTTGTCCATTACGTCAAATTGAGCCAGGGGCCCACAGGCCGACAGTAGCAAGCTTCGCCTCGCGGTTAGTTGGGTTTCGCGGATATTGCTAGAAAGTAGTCAGTGCGGATGCAACAGCAAGAGGCCAGCGCACAATCAGCCATTAAAACGCCGTGGGCCCGGGCCATGTGCCTGGGGACGTTGGGCGGATGCGTGCTCCTGCTGGCCCTGTTTGCCGTGATGGCCTGGACGGCTGTGCGGACTAAATCAATTACGTACGATGAGACTTTGCACGTTCCGGCCGCTTTTGTTGAAGCACACGAGTTGGATTTCCGCGCCAATTTCGAGCACCCGCCCTTGTGGAAATACTGGGCCGCTCTGGGCCAGCGCCGCGATGCCCTGAACCTGGGTTCGGCCCGGGAAACGTTCAATCGAATCCTCGAAAATGACAGTAACAAATGGGCGTGGGCCAAAGACGTTCTCTATCACACGCCGGCCACAGCGACGCAGACCGGGAACGATGCGCAGGCCATCGTTATGCGTTCGCGCGCGATGATGCTGGTGCTGGGCGTGCTGCTGGGCGCGCTCATGGGCTTCTGGGCCTGGTGCGTGGGCGGCGCCGTGGCGGCGGTGGTGACGATGGGGTTTTTCTGCTTCGATCCCAACTTCCTGGCGCACTCGCCGCTGGTGACCAATGACGTCGCCTTCACGCTCATGATCACGTTGATCATGTTCAACGTCTGGCGAGTGGGGCGACGCGCGACGGCGGGGCGGTTGCTGCTGCTGTTATTGGCAATCGCGGTGGCGGTGAATGTG